>NZ_JASKLM010000051.1:0-11821 GCF_030153625.1 Pyrococcus sp.
GTATAGAATGCTCTCAGCCTTCATTTCTCTCCCTTCTTTTTCTGAAAAATTATCAGAAACTTAAACCTAACGCCCTACCGCTTATCCTAACAGTATCCCCCGCGAGAGAGCAAGTGTTAAAAACCCACCAAACCCACTAGTGTTCAAAATTTACAGAATTGCCGAAAAAATATTATACAAAATCCTCAAGGGGTGATACGAAAGTTGAACGAATACAAGAATTTAGCCAAAAATACTCTTTTGTTCTCACTAGGGACATTAGGGTCTACAGTTATATCGTTTTTCTTGGTCATGATCTACACACGATACTTGACAACTTCGGAGTACGGGATGATAGACCTAATAAATACGACTATATCTCTAGTAGTTCCGGTTATCACGCTTCAGATAACAGAGGCAGTGTTTAGATTTGTTATGGACGAAGCCATTGATAAGCAAAAATTGATTTCAACGGCCATATATTTTGTTTGTATTTCAACTTTCTTGTTTTTTATAACCACCATATATTTCGGCAGGAAATATATGCCAAAAGAGGTAGTTTCTCTGTTTTATTTACTCGTGGTGATAAATGCAATCATTAGAGTTCAGACGGCTTTTGTAAAAGGCCTAAAGCGCATTAAAACGCTAGTTACAGCCGACATTTTGAGCTCAATTTTTATGGCAATAATGATATTAATCTTTCTTGTAAAGCTTCAAGTGGGAATTACAGGATACTTCATAGCTATAATAATTTCCTGGATTTTTAAGTCTTCAATTTTGTGTTTCAAGGAGAGAATGTATAATTACCTAATATCACCCTTTGACAAGAACTTACTAAAACAGATGCTTAGGTATTCGGTATTTCTAATACCCAACGCAATTATTTGGTGGGTTGTAAACGTTTCAGATAGGTATCTGCTGGCGTATTTCCTTGGAGTTGAAGCCGTTGGGATATATGCAGTATCATACAAAATACCACAGCTACTGAGTATCCCTACGATGATATTTTATCAGGCATGGCAAATTTCAGCAGTAGAATCTTACAAATCTGAAAACAGAGATCAAGTCTATACTAATGTTTTTACCGTATATCTCGCGCTCTTAATGATATCCTTATCTATTTTCTTGCCCTTACTAAAACCTCTAACTAGTATTTTATTTTCATCTTCATTTTACGAAAGTTGGAAATATGCATCATTCTTACTTTTTGGAACAGTATTCTCTGCTCTATCTTCGTTTAGTGGAACCGTTTATATTGCGTCCAAAGAATCAAAAGGAGCCTTGCTAACTTCTTCGATTGCAGCCCTTATAAATGCGGGTGTTAATATTATTCTGATACCAGTGTGGGGAATTTACGCTGCATCATTTTCAACATTTTTAGCATATTTTATTATGTGGGTAGCCAGAATGCAACATATCAAAAGATTCGCTAATGTCAGACTTAACTTAAAGAAGTTTATAGTTTCGTTCTTCATTACGGTACTTCAGATGCTTACCCTTTACGTTTCGCTATCACGCTTTGAATTGTTTGCAATTCACACTACCGCACTAGTATTGATATTAGTGATCTTCAGACGTGAAGTTATAAATTTAATAAAAATAGGTACAGATCTTGGCAGAGAAGTTATTAAATTTAGAGTTTACACAAAATAATTCATACACGAGACCCAAGGCAAGGCCGAATGAAGATATTGTTCCAAGTGCACCAAGTGAAACGAAGAGGAAAAGGAACACGAACCTGAGTGCGAAAAGAACGCTCTGGACGAAGGTGTACTCGGCCTTTCTCTTTACTATCGCGTACGTTGAGAGCATGTTATACGCGGTTCTTGCCATGGAGAAGAGCACGAACAGCAACAGGAACTTGAATGAAGAAAAGTTTTCCTAATGAATCGGATTTCTCCGTTACCAGAATGTATGCCGTTGAGACTACCACGAAGGGGGCGAGCACTAGGATGATGGAGCTTCTCACGACTCGCTCCTTGTACTCGGGATAGAAGCGGAGTAATGAAAAGTTCAGACCGAGCAGAGACACTGTGAAGACAAGGTTTATCGCCGACACCAAGGCAGAGACGACCCCCAACATCCTCAGGGGAATAGAACCTAGCCGCAACGTTCCAAAAGATGAAGTCCGCTTTGAGGTTTTTGAGTTCCTGCCGTATGAATTTCATCATTCCCGTTTACTCCCTTGAATTTCACTGTAAAGTGATGTTTTAAAACTTCACTCAATGTTAAAATCTTGGTGGCACATTCTGAAAGCCCAACGTGGCGATAACGAGTGCGATGCTTAGAACAGTCAAAGCTAAGTTAAACACTCCATACTCTCCAACAGAGAAGTACCTCGCTATCACGGCCCTGCTCAAAAACCCAAAGAACATTGAAATAACGGTTCTAGCAAAGACGATTCCAGTTCCTCTGGCAATCCTCTGCAAAGCGTGGCTTGCTTCGCTCATTTGAGAGCACCTTGAATTACAATTTATTATACATTATCATTGAGAGTTTATTATTTCTTCTAGCTTTTTAAGGATAATTCCTTTTTTCACAGGCCTCTCTAAAATCACTGTCAAACGATATCAAATAATGCTCTCTTTTCCCTCTGAACTTTCCATGAAGCTTCTTGACACTATACTCAATAATAGCTTCTCTCTCCACCCCGACGGTCTTTAAAACATCTTCTGGAAGATTAATCTTGACGTGAGTGCTCACTTTCTTACCCCAAGTACCACATCTCTTAATTTATAGATAAAAAGATTCCCCCCTATTATCACCTAAAAGCTTTGAATGAGAGTTATGATCTCAATAATTATAATTATAACATTGATTATCCTCTTCAGTTTTTCTTTACTAGCCTTCGAGTTCATCCTAGTGCCTAAATAAATCCCAGGTATTGTGCCAGCTATAAGTAAAGTGGCCAGGACATAGTCTACAATTCCAACGCTCACATAGTTCAAGAAACCTAATGCTGATAATCTGAGTTCATAAACTATCGTGACTCCAACTACTTCCCTTGGATTAACTCTAGCAACGTTCATGAGCACAAAGCTAACTATAACGCCCGCTCCCACAGCCAACGATAAACCCAAGAAGGTAAACGTATGCCCACCTAGGCCTTAATGGAACTTTTATTTCTCCCCTGAGGAGGCTCAACAGAGAGCTCAAAACTAATATTATTCCCAGGAGGATGGTAAGGCCATCATTAAGAACTTCCTTATCAACAAACCTCAAAATAATTCCACCCAACACTACGGCTGGAAGTCCTCCAAGGAGAAGCCTTACTGCTATGTCATATCTTATCCTGCCGTGCCTCCCATGGAATATCACACCAAAAACCTTAGTTACGGCCGAATAAAGCAAATCTGTGCCAACAGCAACCACGGGTTCAACTCCCAGGAATATGAGGGAGGGAGTCATTAAGCTTCCTCCGCCTATGCCAGTTAATCCAACAAGAAAACCAACTAAGAAGCCAAGAAAAATGAAAATGAAGTCCATGGACATCCCTCACGGAAGGTAGCCGAGTTCCCTAGCTTTTTGGATCACTAACTCAGCTTCCTCTTCCGGCGTCATCTTTGATGAGTCAACCTTCACCTCGGGATTTTCTGGCTCTTCATAAACTCCATCGTAGCCAGTTAAACCCTTTATCTCGCCGCGCATAGCCTTCTTATATAGGCCCTTGGGATCCCTCTGAATTCTAACTTCGAGAGGAGCATAGACGTAGACCTCTATGAAGTTCCCTATCTCCTTCCTAGCGTACTCCCTAATTGCTTTATATGGAGAGATTAGGGAGACTATCGCAATAACCCCGTTCCTTGAGAGAAGCTTCGCCATGTGAATAACTATTCTGTTGTGCATCTCCCTCTCTTCCTTGGAGAAGCCTAGGTTAGGGTAAAGGGTTTTCCTTATTGTATCACCGTCCAATATCTCAACCCTATAGCCCATTGCCGTAAGCTTCTTCTTCAGGGCATGAGCTAGCGTAGTCTTTCCAGCACCACTTGGCCCCGTAAGCCAGATCGTAAAACCCTTCTCTAAGTTCTTCATTTTATTTCCCCTCTATTTCCCCTCTATTACTTTTACAAGGCTACTGAATCTTCAATTTTTATTATAATTTCCTGTAGGGGATTACCATGAAGTCTCATAGATACGTTGATAATTTCTATTCCCACTATCTCCCCATTCTCATCATAATCTATAGTATCGATTATCTTCCCCTCCGACTTCGGATCATAGGAAATTTTCATAATCTACCCCCTCCATATTTAGTATGCTGTTATCACTACTATCCATTCATATATAACCCGAATTAATTTTCCATTTAGTCGTTTTTGTGCTATTTTTCTCCCAAAATATCCAGTAGTAATTTCTTCTGGGGATTCTATTGGTCTCGATAACTAGAGTCTTAGGGATTCCTCTCTCCTTCATCCGCTCCAGTGCATGGGGAATAAAGATTATTTTCATTTATCCAGCCTCCCCTTTCTCTACAGTACACTCCTCCCCCTAAGCGGCTTTTCCATGCCGAATAGCTTGAGCACAGTAGGAGCGAAGTCATAGATCGTTAGCTGTATCCTCTTCGCCTTCTCCATTCCTGGGAGATAAAGGGAGAATACTCCGTACTCAGAGTGAACTGCATCATCAGGGCCAGTATCGTTCTCCAGCAGATAAGGAGTCTCATAGCCCAGCGTCCCAGCGGCCCTCCAGTTAAGATCGTCGAGGTATACCATCATATCTGGCTTATCTCCCCTAGCAACTGGATATATCTCCTCAGGGTAGAAGACCTTCGTGTCCCACTTCTCTCCATTTGGCCCTCTTATTCCCTTTATCAACGTCTGCTATCCCCAACTTAATTCTCACTTTCCTCCAAGGTTTCATATTCTTATGAGACTTGGCCACTTTCATCACTCCACAAATGGATTCTCAAAGCTCCTTATAACTTCATAGACTTCTGGCCTCCTCATGTACTCTGGAGGTTGTTCCCCGTTCATTATCATCTTTCTGAGCTTTGTGCCGCCTATGTGGACGTGGAATTCTTCACTGTGAGGGCAGATCTTCGCATTAACCATTCCACCATACTTCTTACAGTAGAAGACCTCCCTTATGAACATTGGAGTTATCCTCAGGTCTGGGAACTCGTTGAAGTCTTCCTCATTATCGCGTGGTGAGTAGTGTTCGAACAATACTTCATAATAAGATAATAAGCTTTAATTATGACCTCATCCTTGTAGTCCCCCTTCTTCTTCCTTCCTAGCACTGGATTTATGAAGAGGCCATCCACGAATGTTAAGGCGGCTTTTTGGACATATTCATGACCCAAGTGAGGGACATTCCTCGTCTGGAATGCTACTATAGTCTTCCAACCCCTCTCCTTGAAGAGAATCCTAGTCTCCACTGGCCTTAGAGTATACTTGGCAAACGGGTTCGGGAGCTCATTTAACAGTTCAATCCCCCCACCAACTAGGTATTTACCCATTGAATAAACCCTCGCAACCCCTAGGTGATTTGGATCATCCGTCTTGAATACCTTCACAGCAAACTCCTTCTTGTCATAGGTGTAGATGTCCTCAACGTGCATTCTGGCTATGGGAGGGTTCTCATAGTATAGTAAAATTGCATCTCCCCCCTCAAAGGTAGGTTCTCCAACATCGAGGACTATTGGGATTGTCCAGGGAGTATCATCACTCAATCTCATATAATCAAGAACGCTCTCAAAGTCCTCCCTCGTTAGAAATCCCTTAAGGGGAGAATAAACCCCATGAGCAATGTTCTCCAGATCTATAGCTCTCCCATGGTCTATTTGAACTCTGGGATATTCATGTTGCTCACTGAGAATCCTTTCCCTAGTTCTTGGTGCAGCTATTCTCCTAATCAGCTTTCCTCCGTGGGGCTTTGATACCATTTGTATCACCTAAAGTAAGCCATGTTCTTGTCTGTCCATCCAAACTCCATAACGCTTAAATATGATGCATGCATTCAATGTATTATGGTGAGTATTATGGTTAAGACAATCACTATCTCGGATGATGTCTATAACGAGTTACTCCGAATCAAGGGAAATAAGTCGTTTAGCGAAGTCCTCAGAGAACTGTTAAAAGAAAGAAAGGGGAATAAAGAGGTTCTCAAGCGTATTTTTGGTATTTTAAGTGAAGAGGAATATCAGGAAGTTAAGAAGAGGCTTAAAGAGCTTGAGGGAGAGTTCGAGAAATGGGAGCAGTCCTTGATACAAATGTGATAATCGAAATAGCTCGAGGAAACCGAAGAATCCTTGAAAAAGTACTGAGTACAGATAGCACCTTTTATATAACCTCAATAACAAAGTTTGAAATATTTTTGGGATTTCCAAAAAAGGAAGAATTAATTTGGTTAAACTCACTTGAAGAACTTCCATTTGACGGGAAGAGTGCTGAGATAGCAGCATATCTCTACAAAAAGCTCAGAGAAAAAGGAATAATGCTAGGAATACGAGACTTGTTTATTGGCTCAATAGCCCTAGTTAACGACCTCCCTTTAATAACACTAGATAAGGACTTTTTACACCTCAAAGAGTTTGGACTTGAAGTGGAGATTTTGAGGTAGTTTTGTCCTTTAATAAAGAGTTCAAAAATATCTTGATTCACCGAATCTCATGAGCTCTCCTTTTTCTGTCAAAAATATTCTCAAATTATCTATTCCCTCTCAATTTTCCCAACAATTTGCATGAATTTTCCCTCTAAACTTTCCATATTAACACTTATTTTTATTTCAACGAACTTATAGGGTGCTTAATTTTCTCTCCTCCTTTCTACACTGTAAAACCATTCTTCTTGTCGAGTTCAATATGGTTCTTCAATATTCTCAGTGGATGGATTACTTCTTCTCTACTAGATCCGTTATCCTCATCTTACTTATCATCTTTCCTCGAGTGCTCTTCGGCCCATCTGGTATTTATTAAAATTCCAAATAGTCAAATATTTGGTTCAAGAGCATCAACACTACTCGGGTTACAGCCTTTTAATCCTCAGAAAACCAAGAAACATTAGGATAAAACTCTCGTTTTGTGATTCTCTGAATTTTTTATGATACAGCTTTAAGGAAATGACACTCAAGAAAAGTTGAGAAGAATCATCAAAGAAGTTAAATATTGAAAAGCTAGATGTAAGGAGGTAGTGTCAAAGGCGGCAATATTATGTCTTCAAGATCTGAAAAATAAACTATATTATTCCCACCACTCGAGAGCTTTATGCTGAAGTTCAACTGATGAATACTTACTTTTCAACTCCCTTAAAGCCCCCTTCCACGTAAACTTAAGCCCTTTTCTCTTCTTTACTCTCTTTCCGATAAAATTTTTGAAAAAGTCCATAACCATCTCACCACAACTTTAATAACTGTTTATCATCCAGTATTTCCCATTTCTTAGTCCTTTCCTCTTGAGTTCTTCAAACTTTTCCTTATCTATTTTGTAAAATCCATCATCATACAAAACATTTCCATAAGAAATAGCATCGAGTGCAGTTGGGGAGAGGTTTTTCAACGCCTTCAAGAACTCCTCCCTTGTGTAGGCTATTATGTCAACTGATAGAAAATCTCCATTTAAGGCATACAATTGTTTTGTTCTTTTCAGCGGATTCTTATCTAACCTATCAAATAACAACGATGTCAAAGTCACTGACCTTGTTATAATCCCCCTCTAGCGTATGAGCCAAAAAGAATTACAGTAGCTTCTCCGTTTAAATATTTAACTATCCTATCTACGAGTTTTTTTAGTTGTTTTAAGCTCATCTGCAACCGCCTCAACAAATTTTATTATCTTTTCGGCATAATCGATAAGTTCTTTGGCTACATCATCTGAATAATATTCTAATGGGGACCTTCCGGATACGCATCAGGATACCTCAGTGCTATATAGTTCCTGTCTAGCTTCATTGCAAAATAAAGAATCTTCTTAGGACCCTTTATGTTGTTTTCAGCTAGCTCTCTTAAGAGCTTCGTTATTGAGTGTCCTATGGGAGCAAAGCTCAACCCTCTTAGAATAGCTTTCACAGCTAATTCTGCTGCTTGTTGGGCTTTAAAACTTGCCCATTCATAATACCCTTCTCTCAAATCGGAATACGCAGAAGCAAGAGTTCTCTTTGCCTCTACCATCCACCGATCATATTCTTTTTTCTTGAACATGAATAATCCCTTCAATTGATTATTAGAGTTTTGGGTTGAAAAAGAATAGATGTCTGGTGGACATTCCATTAACATAAGGTTAATAAGGTAAAGGGGATAAGGACTCGATAAGTATGGGAGAAACACTAAGAATTGCCTTTATCTATGATGTAATTTACCCTTGGGTAAAAGGAGGAGTTGAAAGAAGACTTTACGAGATAGCTAAGCGATTAGCTGAGAAACACGAAGTTCACATTTATGGGTACAAGCATTGGGACGGGAAAAAGATACAAGAAATGAATGGAATATTTTATCATGGAACCATTAAGCCAAAAAAGATTTATCACGGCAATAGGAGAGCAATACTCCCTCCAATTTTTCATTCAATAAATTTGCTTTTCCTTCTAAAGGGTCAACATTTAGACATTATCGATTGTCAAGCAACTCCATACTTTCCATGCTATGCTTCCAGGGTTAGTAACTCAAACTTAGTAATCACGTGGCACGAGTTCTGGGGAAATTACTGGCTAAAATATCTTGGAAGGGCAGGTTTCTTCGGAAAAATAATTGAAAGAGGGTTATTTGTTTTAACTGACAACCATATAGCAGTATCTCTAAAAACAAAAAAAGACCTCTACAAAGCAGGTCTCAGAAAGAATATTTACGTGGTTCCCAATGGGATAGACTTTGAAAAGATTCAAGAGATAAAGCCTTCCAGCTACACCTCAGACATAATCTTCGTTGGAAGGTTAATTAAGGAGAAGAATGTTCCTTTACTCCTAAAAGCTCTCACCATAATAAAACAGGATATCCCGGATGTTAAAGCTGTTGTAGTGGGGGATGGTCCTGAAAGAGAATATCTAGAAAAGTTATCTTTTAAGCTTAATCTTCAGGATAATGTAAAATTTTTGGGGTTCCTAAATAGATATGAGGATGTTGTGGCACTAATGAAGGCCTCCAAGGTATTTGCCTTTCCTTCTCTTAGAGAGGGATTTGGGATTGTTGTCATTGAGGCCAATGCAAGTGGCCTACCTGTGGTCACAGTTGAACATGAGATGAACGCCTCTAAGGATCTCATACTAGAATGGAAAAACGGATTTATCGCAAAAGTTAATGAGAAAGACTTTGCGGAAAAGATTTTAATCGCATTAGAAAAAAGAAAGAAAATGAAGAAACTGAGTACAGAAATAGCAAGGAAATATAACTGGAATGAAATTGTAAAAAAGCTGGAGAGATACTACAGGTGGATAGCATGAGGTACGTTATTTTGGCAAGGAATTTAGACTCGAAGGCAGGAGGAATTAGTGTTTATGGAAGAAATTTAATCAAAAAGTTAGAAGCTAAGGGAATAGATGTTATAATATCTCCTAAGGAAAAATTTTCATACTTTAAGTGGCTTCTTTTTGATGTTCCAATTTTCATACTAAAAACAGATGCAGATGTTTATCATGCAATTGGAATTATAGAGGGCATACTTTTACCGTTTATAAAGCCAAGAGCGAAAAAATACCTTACAGTTCACGATTTAATACCCTTGAAATATAAAGGAAGAGGATTTAGAAAAATTTTGGAGCGGTTCTTAGTTAGATTAGGACTGTTTTCAGCAAGATTCTACGACAAAATCTTTGCGGTCTCTCATCTAACAAAACTCGACGTTATTAGATTTGGAGGCATTGATGAGAATAAAATAGAGGTAGTTTATCAACCTATTGATGATAAATTCTTAAAAACCCCCACTAGTGGGAAGAGGCACAAAACCTTCAATATTGGATACATTTCAAGAATGGAAGCATACAAGCGGCATGAACTTTTGATCAAACTGTTTATGAAGTACAAAAATCCAAATGCCCGGCTTTACTTGGCTGGAACTGGACCCCTGTTTAAAAAAATACAAAAACTAGCAGAGGAAGACAAGAGAATAATTCTCCTGGGATTCGTACCAGACGATAAGATAGTTGAGTTTTACGACATGCTTGATGTGTATATCCATCCCTCAAAGTATGAAGGCTGGGGTTTGCCCATAGTTGAGGCAACCGCTAGGAAAAAGCCCGTGATAATCTTTGAAGATGCCGAGATACCAAGGGAGGTCAAGTACTTATGCCTAAGTATTGATTTTAATATCATAAATCCACTTATTTCTAATCTAAAATACCTAAAAAAAGTAGGAGTGATCAAGAACAAAGCTTGGAGGCGTATATATGAGAATTCTATTTGTCACTGAGTATTACCCCCCAATACATATGGGTGGGGCTGAAATTAGCCTAAAAATTTTAGTAAACAAGCTAGCTAAGCTAGGACACGAAGTCACTGTTATTACTCCCAATTATACTAAGTATAAAACCGAAACTGAGATTTCCAAAAATTTGAGAGTAATAAGATTTAAATCCTGGCGGTACTTTTTATTTAAGAAACAGTTGCGCAAGATCTCTTCTGAAATTTATCTGCGAAAAAAAAGTTCATACTACTTCCAATTAAACGGGTATATCAAGTTATCCTCTTTTGAAATTATGAAGGTTGTAAAAGAACTCCTCCAGAAGGAAGACTTTGACGTTATCCATGCAAATAACTTGGAATCAATTCTAGGCCTTTCAAAACTTCAAGTTAATACAAAAGTTGCACATTTGAGGGATTTTGCACTACTCTGTTGGAATCGTGGGTTGAACAATAATGGGAAACTATGCGAAGGATGCAGTTTAACAAACATACGGCAGTGTATGGGAGCAAATTACATATTGGGTTCAGCTTTAGTGCACGAAATAAACAAAAGAAAAAATGTGCTAGGGAAATTTGATAAGATTCTTGCAATTAGCAATTTTGTAAAAATGGAATTCGTGAAAAGACTAAATATCCCTACTGAAAAAATCTCTGTACTTTACAATCCAATAACTCAAGAGATAGTCTCAAATATTTCAAAAGAAGAAGCTCGACAATACTTAAATCTTCCAGAAGATAAGACAATTGTTTTATTTGTTGGAACCCTTACAGAACTAAAAGGAGCCCATTTAATACCAAAGATAGCAAAAGAGTTACCCGAACATTTGTTTGTTGTTGTAGGAGATGGACCCCTAAGAAAGATGTTTACTGAATTCCCATTAGAAAACGTCCTCTATGTGGGATATCAACCAATGGAGATACTAAGACACTATTACAAAGCCTCTGACATTCTTCTCGTGCCCTCTCTGTGGCACGAGCCCTTTGGGAGGGTTATCATAGAGGGAGCAGCCAATGGTTGTTACGTTGTTGGAAGTGATAAAGGTGCCATTCCTGAGATTATTCACTGGATAGGATACGGAACATCTGTACCCCCTCAAAGCAAGTATTTTGTGGAAGCAATAAAGAATGCTCCCCAAACCACCAAGCATGAGAAGTTAAAAATAAAAATAATTAACTATTCCCATAAATACGCAGAGAAGTTTATAAAGGCAATCATGGAATAAGAGTTTGTATGGATGAAAACAACCTCTTGGTTGTCACAAACATATTCCCAAATAAGGATGGCTCCTATTATCAAGGAGTATTTGTAAAAGAACAGATAAAATTTCTGAAGAATTATTTTGATAATGTGTATGTTATAAGTCCCTGGCCCTATGGATATAAAATGTTTCTTAAAGATTATTCCTACGAGAACGATACTGTCAGGATAACTGGGGCATCACCTCTTGAAGCCACTCAGTCACATCACCAGGCGGACAACCAAACCGAGAATGAAACCTAACAAAATTATACC
>NZ_JASKLM010000014.1:0-34326 GCF_030153625.1 Pyrococcus sp.
AGTAAATAATGGTTTCAGACTTCATGTTCCCCCTTCTTTTTCTAAAGTACTGCCAGTAACTTAAACCTGACACCCCACAGCTTATCCTAACAGTATCGTGAGAGGGCATCAATTTGCAAGATTTTATGAGTGAGATAAAAGATTAACAAGGTTTTAACAAAGTATCTTGATTTGCAGATGGCATCGTCTTAGTGATCTAGAGATCCAGCCAAGTTACTTAATGTCTCGTTTTGTATTCAGTCTTAGAGAACTTTAAAAGATAGTGACATAACTTTAGAGTAGGGATCAAAATGCTGAACACGATAGTGTTAATTAGAACAGACAATTTTGATAAAGCACTAACAGCATTAGCTGATCTTGTTAGATATGGAGGAATGAAAATAAGAGGGACTCCTAGAATAATACCTCCAGCTTTATCTGACTGGGCATTTGAGCAGATAGTAGGTGAAAAACCCAGGAAAAAGGCCAAAGCTCACGTTGTCGCCCAAATTGATTTACCTGCATCAAAGGCAATAGGGAGGATAAGAGACATTCATCCTCCGGCCCACATAATTGTAATTCCAGTCGGAAGTTCCGTCCACAAGGAACTCCTTAGGTTGTGGGGAACATTTAAAGAGCTAAAGGGATTTCATCCACCCAAAGAAATAAAGAGATCAGAAAATGCCAAACATGAAGAAGATTTACAATGAGTACTCCCAAACAATTCTAGGAGGAAATTCTCCCCTTTTTATTTGGCTAATGATTCTTTCTGCAGTTTCGTAAGCCTTGAGTAACTTTTCTCTGGAGATTATTCTATAATTAAACGCCATCTCTAACTCATCTTCGTCAAGCAGATAATATTCCCCTCCTGGGAAGATAAAAATATCCAAGAATAAATCCAGCATCTCAATTGTGTTTCCTTCTCTTCTCGTGTAGTCTAAAACATCCACATATAAACCTTTGAAGTTACCACCGGCATCATAAATCTTTAATATGTCAAAATCTTGCCCAATAAAGGCAAAATATATCATCTTGTATCCATTATTAATAACTTCGATTCCATTAACCCTTAGAGGAGCTAACATGCCCGTGAATTCTGATTTTGCCACTATAACATTACCAAAGTCCTCTAATACTTCATCTTCTCTCATGATAACTCTGTTTGGGGGCCTCTTATATATCAGACGAATTTTCCTCATTTCCTCACCAAAAAATATTAGATTTAACCAAAAATTAACTCCTTTAATATTCTTGGCAATTCTTCGATCTTAACCCTTATCTGTTCTTTAGTATCCCTATCTCTTATCGTGACTGTTCCATCTTCCGGCGTTTGATTATCTACAGTTACACAGTAAGGAGTTCCAATTTCATCGTAGCGCATATATCTCTTTCCTATACTGTCCTTTTCGTCGTAAACCACTATGAATCCTTCCTTCTGTAAGTCCCTGTAAATCTTATAGGCTATTGTTGTCAAAGGCTCTTTTGCAACTAAAGGCAGAACTGCAACTTCAATTGGGGCCATGTCCTTCTTTATCTTTAGGTAAACTCTCCCATCTTCGTCAACAGTTAGTGAGTTCTCAAGAAGGAGGTAGAATGGTCTATCAATTCCAAAACTTGGCTCAAGAACATGGGGCACAATTTTTTCCCCTTGGATTTTTTCTTCCACCTCTTTGATTATAAAGTCCTCCTTCTCAAGCTCATATCCATTAATAACAACCTTTCCATTTGCATTAAGTTCCTCAACTAACTTACGTAGCTCTTCCTGGGACATCGACTTAAGCTTCTCATTTATCTCCTTCACTTTCTCCTTTAACTTTGGCCCAACTCTCTTCATGTTCAATGTTATGTTTAACTTCTTCATTATCTTTGGCTTGTCATAATGAATCATCACAGTCAAATCTGCTCCACTCATTTTCATGTGCCTACTTAAGTCATAATCGGTTCTATAAGCTAACCCGACACATTCTACCCATCCAAATCTCTCGCTGTATATCTCAGCATCCCAGGTGTCGGCAGAGTAATGAGCTCTCTCTTCTGGGAGCTGTTGCCTAAACCTTATCTTGTCCTCGGGAATTCCTATATCGAGCAGTATTCTCTTTATTATAACCATATAATACGCAAAGAAGGAGTTCATAACATAACCTTTTTTCACGGCCTCTTCAGCTGTTACTTCAATCATTCCAAGATCTTTCAGCTGGTGCTCTATTGGATATAATCTCAGAACTTCGTCCTTAACTTCCTCAAAGTGAGGATGCTCAGTCTCATTAGGATTGAAGAATATCTCCACTTCAGCCTGGGTAAATTCTCTAAGCCTAATCATTCCCTGTCTTGGGGATATTTCATTCCTATAGGCTTTACCTATCTGGAAAACTCCAAAGGGCAACTTGTTTCTAGCAAATGCATTTAACCTCTTAAAGTTCACAAAGATCCCTTGGGCCGTTTCTGGCCTCAAATATGCTTTCTTATCCTTATAAGGTCCTATATACGTTTCGAACATCAAGTTGAAGTACCAAACATCACTCAGCTCCCCTCCACACTCAGGACATCTTATGTTGTGCTCCTTGATTATCCTAGTCATTTCATCAGCACTCTTCCCTTCAACGTCAATTCCAAGAGTTTCTTCTATAAGGTGATCTGCTCTAAATCTAGCCCCACATTTTTTACACTCCACTAACGGATCTACGAACTTCTCAACGTGACCACTAGCTATAAATACCTGCTCTGGGGTTATGTCTGGAGTTTCAATCTCAAAGAATCCTTCTCTTATGAAGGCCTCTCTAATCTTTCTCTCTATTTTTCTTTTTATTGTCGCCCCTAGTGGTCCATAATCATAAAATCCTCTCGCTCCTCCATATATCTCAAAGCTTCCCCAGGCAAATCCTCTCCTTCTCATTAAATCCTGAAGACATTCATATTTATCTAGCTTCATAACTCTACCCCTATCTGAAAAAATGCTAACACCTAAAAAGCTTTGTCTATACATGTTGACAAGATGATAAGAATTAAACTCCCAAACTCATACTTTGAAGAGCATGATGACACAATAAGGCTAGTTTGGAGAAGAACTTTAATTGCGGATTATGAAAAGAAAGAACTTGAAAGGGCAATAAAAAGAAAATTCAGGATTTCTCCAGAAATAAAAGTCGAGGATGGCTATTTAACTATAAATACTGACAATGAGGAAGTTGAGAAATTTGTGACATTCTTTATTCAAAACTACCTTGGAGAAAGGTTAAGAAACAGGTTCACCAGGAGAAAAATCTTATACATTCACGAAGGAATGGATGTTCCCTTACTAGGCTACAATGCATTTGGATTAATAGACAGGGGAACTAATCTAATTCAGGTTAGGGGTTCCACCGGGTGTAACTTAAGCTGTATATTTTGTTCTGTAGACGAAGGGCCCTATTCGAGAACGAGAAAATTAGATTTTGTTGTCGACGTTGATTATTTAATGAAATGGTTTGATTGGGTTGCAAAGGAAAAAGGAAAGGGGCTAGAGGCCCACTTAGATGCTCAGGGTGAACCACTTCTTTATCCTTATATAGTAGAGCTCGTCCAAGAGCTAAGATCTCATCCCCACGTTTCTGTAATATCTATGCAAAGTAATGGTGTTCTCTTGGATGATAAGCTTGTAGAAGAGCTTGCGGAAGCTGGTTTAGATAGGGTTAACTTATCAATTCATTCTCTGGATCCAGAAAAGGCAAAGATGCTAATGGGAATGAAAAATTACGACTTACATCATGTTTTAGAGATGGCTGAGGCTTTGGTTAATGCTGGAATAGATGTGCTAATAGCTCCAGTAATAATATTTGGGATTAATGATAATGAAGCCGAAGCTTTTATTGAGTTTGCCAGAAAAATAGGGGCTGGAAAAAAGTGGCCTGCATTAGGCTTTCAAAACTACGTTCCCTATAAGTTTGGAAGAAATCCCGTTATAGCAAAACCAATACCATTCAAAGAATTCTATGAGTGGCTAAGAATGCTTGAAGAGAAGACGGGAATGAAACCTTTAGTTCTAAAGCCCCACCATTTTGGCATGCATCCCAGACCTTTCATCCCCTTAGCATTTAAGAGAGGAGAAGTAGTTAGAGCTGAAGTTGTTCTCCCTGGGAGAATGGAAGGAGAAATGCTTGCAAAAGCTAGGGATAGGTTAATTCAAGTAATTAACACCCAGGCGAAGATTGGAGACAAGATAAAAGTTAGAATTGTGAGGACAAGACATGGGATCTATGTAGGAACACAAGTTTAAATTTATAAGTTGGAATTCTAATTATACAATGGCGGGCTTATGATGAACTTTCCCTACGGCCTGAGCGTTACGCGATGAGGAATACAGCCAGGGCTGATGAAGGTGATTTAAAATGCCTATTGCTCTTATCTCTGATATTCACTCAAACTTGGAAGCCTTAAAAGCCGTTTGGAAAGAAATTAAAGACGTTGATTTTGTTGTGTGTCTTGGTGATTTAGTGGGTTATGGAGCAAGTCCAAATGAAGTTGTTGAGTTCATCAGAGAAAAATCCAAGAAAGGGAAAATTCTGTGCATTAGGGGCAACCACGATAATGCCGTTGCATTTGGAATTGACTGGGGTTTTAATCCTTATGCCAGGGAAGCGGTTAAATGGCACCAGAGAGTTATGAGCATAGAAAACCTGGAATTTTTAAGAAAATTACCCGTAAGGTCGTTTTTTGAATATGAAGGGAGAAGCTACCACATGGTTCACGGCTCTCCAAGGGCTCCTCTTGATGAATATTTATTTCCATGGCTCCCAGATTCCGAATTTTCCGATTGTTTAAGGTATATAAAAGAAGATGATCTTATTGTAGGACATACTCACGTTCCAATGCTTAAAATAATTGGAAAGAGGAGAGTTATAAACCCAGGAGGAGTAGGACAGCCAAGAGATGGAGATTGGAGGACCAGCTATGCAATAATCTACGAAAATGGAGAAGTAGAGTTCTTTAGAGTTGAATACGACGTTGAAACTGCGGCAAGGAAAATTATAAAAGCAGGATTACCACCATTTTTAGCCGAAAGATTATTCGAGGGGATCTAGAAAGTTAGACGATCTAACTTTTAACTTTCCTTTAGCCTTTAATTCCAGCAAAATCTCCACTATTCTCTTTCCAGCATTTCCATCTCCAAAAGGATTCTTTGCTGAGGCCATCTTCTTATAGAATTCTTTATCTTCAAGAAGTTTGGTTACATAGTAGAGAACTCTTTCTTTTTCCAATCCAACTAGAATATTTCCTCCAGCTTTAACTGTTTCGGGCCTTTCTGTGTTGTATCTTAGTGTCAGGCAGGGGACACCCAATATTATGGCCTCCTCCTGAATTCCTCCCGAGTCAGTCATTATAATCTTCGCATTTTTCTCGAGCTTCAAAAAATCCAGATATCCTAGAGGTTTAGTTATTATTATGTTGTCTTTGTTGAGCTTCTTAATTAGCCCAAATTCTTCAAGCCTCTTTTTAGTCCTGGGATGCATTGGATAAACAACTGTAAGCGAAAGAGAAGTCAAAATGTCCACTAATTTTTCAAGCTTTTCCCTATAATCAACGTTTTCTTTTCTATGTGCAGTCACCAATATGTATTCCTTCTCTTTGAGTCCCAATTCTTTGAGAATCTTGCTTTTTCTTTCTGCAATTTCAGAATTCTGAAGAACGGCATCGACTATTGTATTTCCCACAACGTACACATTCTCAACTATTCCCTCTTTCTCAAGATTTTTCTTGGCTTCCTCTGTTGGAGCGAATAAAACTTCACTCGCATGATCAGCTAATATTCTGTTAATTTCTTCGGGCATAGTCCTATCGTAACTTCTCAATCCAGCTTCCACATGAGCAACGGGGATTAGAAGCTTTACGCTTGCCAAAGCTCCTGCCAGCACAGTATTTGTATCACCCTGAACTATTGAGACATCAGGCTTTTCTTTCATCAAAACTTTCTCTATTTTAATCATTGCACTTCCTGTTTGCTCAGCCTGAGTACCAGAACCAACTTCTAAGTGATAGTCTATCTCTGGCAATTCTAGCTCTTCAAGAAATATTTTGCTCATCTCGTAATCATAGTGTTGACCAGTATGAATCAGTAGTGGCTTAACATTTTTCTCCAAAAAAGCCCTTATTACGGGAGAGAGTTTTATTATCTCAGGTCTCGTACCAAAAATTATAGCTGGCTTCATACATCCCCTCTCCCCACTCCCTTAAATATGAAGCCTTTTGGAGGATTTTCAACTATTCCTCTTCCATCAATCAATATTTTGTGTCTCATTAACCTCCCTATTTCTTCCCAATTTAACTCCTTGAATTCTTGATGAGATGTAGCTATAACTACTGCATCTGCTTCCATAATGGCATCTTCTAAGCTTTTGTGTGTTCCTCCCACGTATGGATCGTAAGTTCTAACTTCTAGAACTCTATCCTTTATAAGCTCTACAAAGGTCAACGCAGGAGAGTTCCTTATGTCATCTGTCCCCTCTTTATAAGCTAGACCTAGAACTGTAACAACTGCATTTCTCTCATCAACTTTCCCTTCTTCTAGGGCCTCAAAAAGCAGAGTTGCTACAAACTTTGGCATGTTTTCATTTATTTTCCTAGCCAGTCTTATCAGCCCAAATTCTTTTTTAGCGTTGGACAACAATAGGTAGGGATCCTTCGGCAAGCAGTGACCTCCAACCCCTATCCCTGGGAAGTGAATATTTACTCTTGGATGAGTATTTGCAATTCTTATTGCCTCAAAGATGTTTACACCATATTGATGAGCAAGAAGTGCAAACTCGTTTGCAAGGGCGATATTTACATCTCTGTAAGTGTTCTCCATGAGCTTTATCATTTCGGCTGTAGTTGCATCTGTAGCATATATCTCCCCTTTCACAAAGGATTTATACAACTTCACGGCTAGTTCAGTGGCCTTTTCACTAACCCCTCCTATCACTCTAGAATTGTGAACCAGCTCATAGAATATTCTACCTGGCATTACTCTTTCTGGCGCGTGAGCTATGTAAAAGTCTACACCTTCTCTAAACCCAGTCAAACTTTCAAGAAGCTTAGCCATTTTTATTGTAGTCCCAGGGGGCACAGTGCTTTCTATAACTACTAAGGCTCCTCTATCAATTACTTCCGCAATAGATCTTATTGCGTTCTCCAAGTAAATTAAATTTGGCTTGTTTCCCTCTAATGGTGTTTGAACACATATTATGAATGCATTTGCTCCTCTAAGTTTTTCAACCTTTGTAGTTGCCTTGAGCCTTTCTTCCTTAACTACTTTATTCAGCTTTTCTTCAATACCAGGCTCAACTATGTGAGCTTTACCCGAATTTATTCTATCAACAACATCCTTCTTTACATCAAACCCAATCACTTCATATCCCGCTTCAGCAAACATTATTGCAGTGGGAAGCCCTATGTAACCTAATCCTATAACCGCGATTTTCATTCTAACCCCCAGCTTATCAAATAGAACACAAAATTTAAGGATTCTCATGAAACAACAAAATTCTGATAATATCTCTGCTTTTACAAAGTTCAGGACTTAAGTCGGAATTTTTGAAAAAATAAGAGATTAAAAGCACAAAGAAACAAAAAGAAATTATGTGAAAGCTTAAAAAATCAAGAAGGAAACATTATCATCTAAAAACCCTTTTAACGCTCTACAGCCCCATAAATTATGGTTGAGTAAAATGAAGGTGTGGATAGATATAATGAATGCCCCTCATGCTCATTTTTTCAAAGGTGTAATTAGGGAATTGGAAAAGAGAGGATTTGACGTGCTAGTCACAACTAGGGAATTTGATGGTCTAACTCAAATACTTGACATGCTTGGGATAGAATACATAGTAATTGGAAAGCATGGAGGAGCCACACTCGAGGGAAAACTGCTAGCTAGCGCTGAAAGAGTATACAAGCTCTCAAAGCTAATTATAGAGGAAAAACCAGATATTGCAATTTATAAGAACAATCCTGAGGCTCCTAGAATTGCATTTGGTCTTAGGATTCCCTCCATAGGATTCGTTGATAATGAAACTGCAGTTCCTCAAAACAAGCTCATGTTCCCATTCACAACTAGACTCCTTTATCCTTCCCCAATTAGTGTCTATGATCTGCTAAAATGCGGAGCTGATTTAGATTCCCTAAGACCCGTAAATGGAATAGCCGAGATAGCTAACGTTTACGGTTTTATTCCAAGTGAAGATCCTCTAAAGGAGCTTGGCCTTAAGAAATACTCATATATAGTTATGAGACCAGAGCCAATTAAGGCTAATTACTTTAATGGGGATAAAGAGAGAAGCATTTTGGAAGATATAATACCTCTTCTTCCAGATATCCCAATCGTTCTCTTCCCAAGGACAGAAGAACAAGGGAGAATATTTGAAAAATTTGATAATGTGATAATTCCCTCAAAAGTTCTAGATACGCACAGCCTCCTTTACTATGCAAAGTTGATGATTGGAGCTGGAGGAACTATGAATAGAGAAGCATTGGTTTTAGGAACTCCAGCAATTTCAACTTATCCTGGGAAGCTATTGGCAGTGACCAAGTGGCTAATTAAGAAAGGAGTACTTTTCCACTCAACAAACCCCATAGAAGTTGCAACAAAGACCTGGGAAATAATTAGGAAAAACACAACCTACAGGAGGTTCATAAGAGAAACAATGGCATCAATGGAAAACCCTGTCGATGCAATACTAGATGAGGTAGAAAAAGTTCTAGAGTCCAGCGAGCTTGGGAGTTATGAAGGCCTCTATAAAAGCAGCTATAAGGAGAAGAACTATTGAGATTCCCAGGATCCGTAGCATTTTTTTAAATCCTATTTGAACTCTTGCCCCGAAGCTACCCTTTCCGTGTAGAATTTCTGAAAACCAGAGAATACCCGCTGTTCCAGCCAAAGCTAGGGCAGGAATTTCTATTATCCCGTGAGGAACTATCGAAAGCAAAACCTTTGTTATTGGGAGTGAACGAGATACATGGACAACTACAACCCCAACTACTAAACCATTAAAGAACATTATCAGAAGTGGCACTATACCAAATGCTATTCCCAGAAGTGCAGAAAGAATAGCCACTCTGGTGTTGTTTAGGAATATAAACACAAACATCTTGAATGGAGAGTTTAATAGGAAGTTATTTCCCCCACCCAAAATCTCTTTAATTCCTCTAACAGCTTCCTCACTTACCTTTGGATTGTAGTAGCCAATGAGTGCCCCAACAAAGGTTCCAAATAGAAATACAGAAATTAGAATTACAAAGACTTTTTTAACATTCATTTTTTGCCCTCCAATGCCTTTTTAAGGGCCAGCTTAAAATCCTCTACATTTACATAGGGGGTTTCAACATCATGCCTTCTAGAGAAGAAGTCCTCAATAATTCCTTCAAGTTCAGAAACAGGCTTACCTTCCATCTCATTTTCTAACTGAAAAATAGCTTCTTCAGGATATACGAAGAAGTCACCAGTTATTAGAACTTTCCTTGCAATTCCATCTTCTTCCTCTATCTCTATTCTTATCAAACCTTTCCTTGCCTTATGCTCTCCAATGAGTTTCATATATCCTCCCCTCCCAATTCTATGCACTCACGCTTATTAAACTTTTTTGCTACTAGGAGAGGTACTATGAATGAACTTAAGTGATCATATGGATTTTTTGCCTAACATATTCTTTTTATACTTTTTTTGACTATCTTTCTAAGTGGGGGGCAAAGATGAGGTATCTAGAGCTTGCTCAACTTTATCAAAAGTTAGAAAAGACAACTATGAAACTTATAAAGACTAGACTTGTCGCCGACTTCCTGAAAAAAGTACCAGATGATCATTTAGAGTTCATTCCTTACTTAATTCTTGGAGAAGTTTTTCCAGAGTGGGATGAAAGGGAACTAGGAGTGGGCGAGAAGTTGTTAATTAAAGCCGTATCAATGGCTACTGGAATCGATGCAAAAGAAATTGAGGATTCTGTAAAAGACACTGGAGACCTTGGAGAAAGTATAGCACTAGCTGTAAAGAAAAAGAAGCAGAAAAGCTTTTTCTCTCAACCCCTTACAATAAAGAGGGTATATCAGACCCTTGTAAAGGTTGCAGAGACAACGGGAGAAGGGAGTCAAGATAAAAAAGTAAAATATCTTGCTGATTTGTTCATGGACGCAGAACCTTTAGAAGCTAAGTATCTTGCTCGTACAATCTTAGGAACAATGAGAACAGGAGTTGCAGAAGGATTGCTTAGAGATGCAATAGCAATGGCATTCCACGTAAAGGTAGAGCTTGTTGAGAGAGCTTACATGCTAACGAGTGATTTCGGATATGTAGCTAAAATAGCAAAGCTTGAAGGAAATGAAGGGCTAGCAAAAGTTCAAGTTCAACTCGGAAAGCCAATAAAGCCAATGCTTGCCCAGCAAGCTGCTAGCATAAGAGATGCACTTCTCGAGATGGGTGGAGAGGCAGAGTTCGAGATTAAATACGATGGAGCAAGGGTGCAGGTGCACAAGGATGGCTCAAAAATTATAGTCTATTCTAGAAGACTGGAGAACGTCACCAGAGCGATTCCAGAAATTGTTGAGGCTCTAAAAGAGGCAATAATACCTGAAAAGGCAATAGTGGAAGGAGAACTTGTGGCAATTGGAGAAAACGGAAGACCATTGCCCTTCCAATATGTGCTTAGAAGGTTTAGGAGAAAGCATAACATAGAAGAAATGATGGAAAAGATACCTCTCGAGCTCAACTTATTTGATGTTCTTTACGTTGATGGGCAAAGTCTGATTGACACTAAGTTCATAGATAGAAGAAGAACGCTTGAAGAAATAATAAGGCAGAATGAAAAAATAAAGGTGGCAGAAAACCTGATAACAAAGAATGTTGAGGAGGCAGAAGCATTTTACAAAAGAGCCCTCGAAATGGGACATGAAGGATTGATGGCCAAGAAGCTAGATGCAGTCTACGAACCAGGTAACAGAGGGAAGAAGTGGTTGAAGATAAAGCCTACAATGGAGAACTTAGACTTAGTAATCATAGGAGCAGAATGGGGAGAGGGAAGAAGAGCCCATCTCTTTGGTTCATTCATCCTGGGAGCATATGATCCAGAAACAGGAGAATTCCTAGAGGTAGGAAAAGTGGGAAGTGGATTCACAGATGATGACTTAGTTGAGTTTACGAAGATGCTAAAGCCCCTTATTATAAAAGAGGAAGGAAAGAGAGTCTGGCTCCAGCCCAAAGTTGTTATTGAAGTGACATATCAAGAAATTCAGAAGAGTCCAAAATACAGAAGTGGATTTGCATTAAGGTTCCCAAGGTTCGTTGCACTTAGAGATGATAAAGGACCAGAAGATGCAGATACAATAGAGAGAATCGCACAACTTTACGAGTTGCAAGAAAAGATGAAAGGAAAAGTGGAAAGCTAAGGTCTAACAATAGTCCCGATACCATTTCCAACTATCGCCATTGAAAGTCTATCCTTGACTAAACCATTGATAAGCCAAACCTCCTCAGTATAATGGACTAGCTCACTCACTGCCTCCAATTTCTTCTTTATTCCCCCCGTTACATCAATTCCTGCAGAGCCCTCTAATTTTGTTAGTAGCTCTTTCAATTCACTAGCACTAATTTCTCTAATCAGCTCCCCTCCTGGAAACTTTGTATACAATCCATCAACATCCATAAGAAATATAACTTTTTCAGGCTTGAAATGCTTAGCTAAATAGACCATTATTTCATCTCCAGAAACTATCTCTATCCCCTTCTCTACATCAAATGATACATCTCCAAATAAAATTGGAACGAATTCCCTCCGTATTGCCTCTTCCACCGAATTAAGGTACCCACTCACGATCTTTCCTCGAGAAGTTATAAACACAGAAGAACTCGATATTGGAAATCCTGGAACGTGCTGCTCCAAAAAGCACTTGGCTATTCTTGAAGCCAAATCTACCATTGCCAAGTGAGTAACAACAAACCCATGCCTACTGGAATAATCCTTCAGCCCATCCCTTATTCGGAACTTCTGGGCGAGAGGATGACCAAAACTTCCTCCTCCATGAACAACTATAAACTTCTCCTCTGGAAAGAATCTCGAAATCTCATAGGCGATTCTCTTGACTACTTCTGCTCTGAAGTGAAATTTCCTTGTTTTATCGCTAATTACACTTCCTCCGATTTTTACAAGGATCATTTAATTACCTCCTCAATTTTTAACCCTTCTCTGCTGATTTCAGTTATCATAGGAGTTCCCCCTGCAATTCTTATAGCTGTAGCAACTTCTCTCTGCTTGTTCGGTGCCAAGGCATACATACAACCTCCTCCCCCAGCCCCAGTTATCTTAGCTCCTAGGGCTCCCGCAACCCTAGCCGCGTACACTAGTTCACTCAACTTTTTAGTTGAAACACCCAAAGCATCTAAAAGACCGTGATTAATGTTCATCAAAACCCCAAGCCTTTCAAATTTTTCCTCCTTATCAACATTTGAAAGTATTACATCCTTGGCTTTCTCGACAACTTTTCCCATAGCCTCTAATATGGGAACAATCAACTCGGGCATCTCCTCATATCTTTTCCTAACCATTGCAACTAACTCCTTAGTTGGACCTGAGGAGCCCGTGTATCCAACAACTATTGG
Organism: Pyrococcus sp.; assembly: GCF_030153625.1. NCBI lineage: Archaea > Methanobacteriati > Methanobacteriota > Thermococci > Thermococcales > Thermococcaceae > Pyrococcus > Pyrococcus sp. Next base: position 12,572 of record NZ_JASKLM010000014.1, read on the forward strand.
AAGCTCCATGAAGGGAAGGTGTTCAAATTTACCCTTTTCATAGAATATAAACCCCCCTATTGCAGAGACCGTTGGGTCTATACCACTTGACGCACCTTGAACAAGTAATTCAGTCTTGTGACCCATCTTAGCTATTTCCTCCTTACTTAGCTCAAGTCCTAGTAACTTTGATACAGCCCCAATTGTGGCTACTGCCACGGCAGCAGAAGAGCCCAATCCAGCACCAACTGGAATTTGAGAAGTTATGCTAACCTTAATACCAACATTTTTCTTATCTGCCTCCTCTAAAACTAAATTTATTGCCTCTCTAACATAGCTCAAAACTTCAGCTGCTTTTCCATAATCTGTCTCGAAATATATCTCATTTTCAGAAAATGAAACCGTAAGTCCAGGAACTTTAATGTCATGAGCTTCAATTCTTATTTTTTTCTCCCGAATTAGCTCAGCCTCCACAAAAGTTCGTAAATCAATGGCAGCAGCTATCGCTGGCTTTCCGTAAACTACGCTATGCTCTCCAAAAAGAATAACTTTTGCGGGAGCTGAGGCTATAACTTTCATCTTAACCCCCTCAAGCCTTCCTCATTACTATGCTAGCGTATCCCACTATTGCATCTGTGCTCCGACTAACTTCAAAGCTCGTAGTGTAGTGAAGAAGCTCTGCTTCAATTGCCCCAGCAAGCTTAGAGTAGACTATTCCAACTCCTACTCCACCTGGGCCGCACATGGTATGATTCATAGCATTTATTTCCTCAAACATTCCCTCTACATCAAAGTCAAGTATCCTTCTAATTACTCTCATATCCCACTCCTTTACTAGGTTGGGTAATTCATCAGCTCTAGCCCTGAACGGAACGTAGCCATAAAATTCTCCATAGTGCATAAAGTCAGTGCTTGCTATAACCACAATATCTCTTCCAAGCTCCTGGGAAGCCTCGTAAATTGCTTTTCCTAGTGCATAAGATACTTCTTCATCTTGTATTCCTAGGGTTATTGGAACTATCTTAACATCTTTTCCGGAAAGTTCTGCCAAATACTGTATAAATGGAAGTTGGACTTCTATGGAGTGCTCGTATTTGTGAGCTAAGTCATCTAAATCTGCTATCTCGGAAAGTTCAGTGATTCTCCTTGCCAGCTTTTCATCAACCTTTATTCTCCCTAGCGGAGTTTCCCACTCACCTTTTGGATAGACAGCGATGGGCGAACCAAGTCCAGTATGATTTGGGCCAAGTATCACAAAGACCTCTGGAAGACCATCCTCATATATGGCCTTGTATGTTCTAGAAGCGGTGTAGCCTGAGAATATGTAGCCCGCATGAGGAGCAACACCTGCGGTGATTCTCCTTGAGTTTCCTTCCTCCCCTAAATCAGTGAAGAACCTTTTGAGCATTTCCACAAGCTCTGCATCATCTGGATAAAACTGCCCTGCAACAACAGCACGCCTTATCATCTTTCTCACCAAAAAATATTGTTATGCGAGATATTTTAACGATTTCTTCAGAAGGAACTGTGAAGTTTAAGACCACTTCCGGTAAGTGGGACTACGAAGGATTTTCCCTCATCTTCAAAAAATTTAAGGGCCGCGTATGCTACCGCTGACGTAGGTTCAACGATAAATCCCATTCTATAGAGCTCAGTAAGAGCTTGCCTAGTCACCCTTTCCCCAATACTTATGCACGACCCATTTGACTCTTTAATAATCCGAAACATCTCCTCTTTCCTGGGTGGATTAGGTATAGCTATTCCATCAGCCAAGACGTTTGCCTCACTATTACTCCTTTTACACAAACTTTCAAATCCTTTAGCTTGAACAGCTATCATTTTGGGGAGCCTAGATATCTCCCCCATTTCAAACAACTCCTTAAATCCCTTCCATATTCCTATGAAGAGCGTTCCACTTCCTGTTGGAACTACAACATATTCAGGCACTCCCACCTGCTCATAGATTTCATATGCCACTGTTTTTGTCCCCTCGAGAAAATATGGATTCAACCAGTGGGAGAGATAAGGAATGTTGTTTTCCCTTGAGTACTTAACGGCTTCTTCATGAACTTTCATTCTATCTCCTTCAACTATATGAAGCTCTGCTCCAAATGAAGATAACAAAGAGAGTTTTTCCTTTCTAGTATTAGATGAGACAAAAATGTGAGTTCTAATGTTGGAGAACGCTGAGTATACTGCCATGCTAATAGCAGCATTCCCAGAACTATCTATCACAATCTCCTTAATTTTTAACTCTTTAAGTTTTGCAACAGTTACATAAGTTCCTCTGTCCTTAAAAGACCCCGTGGGATGAAGATACTCCAACTTAAATATGACATTTTTAACTTTACTAACAGGTGTTACAGGAGGATGGAGATAGGGGAGAAATCTCTCATTGACAGGCAGATAGGGCAAATATCTTCTCATGTCAAAATATCTTCTCTGTGGAGCAAAGGATGAATACTTTCTTTCAACCAACAGAGTTCCTTCACACTCGCACTGAATTCTCAAATCTTCTTCATAAACTCTATTGCATTTTGTACATCTCAACAATTAAATCCACCAAGAAACAAAAGTAAAGAAAAAATAAAAATTTACCTTCTCACGATCTTCATCTCGAATTCTTCAACGGGTATCTTGAAGTCTTCCCTGCTCTGTATCTCTCCTCTGTTGTAGAGAATTTCTCTTGCGAGTATCCAATAAATTAAGGCCAAAGCTTTTCTTCCCTTGTTATTTGTAGGAATTGCAAGGTCAACATAGCTTAATAGATTTTCAGTATCTACTAGAGCCACTATTGGGATACCAATTTCAACGGCTTCTCTCATAGCTTGGTGATCAGCTCTTGGGTCTGTAACAATTAGAACATCTGGCTCAAAGAAGTTTTTAACTGCTGGGTTGGTCATCGTTCCTGGAAGAAATCTTCCTGGAATCGCTCTAGCTCCGGTAACTTCACCAAACTTCTTGACTGGTTTTTGGCCATAGAGTCTAACACTCACTGCAAGTATGCTCTGAGGCTCAAATTTTGCTAGGAACTTTCCAGCAACCTTTAGCCTTTCATCAGTCTTCCTGACGTCTAAAACGTATAGTCCATCTTGCCTTACCCTGTAGATAAACTTCTTCATGTCTTTGGTTTTTTGCTGTGTTCCTATGTGCACTCCAGCAGCCAAATACTGGTCGAGTGGAACTAGATACTCATCAGCCATTTCTCAACACCCCCTATTCTTCAAACGTTATTATCCTACCTCTTTCACCCAACTCTTCAGCAATTCTATTCAATTCATTTATTTTTTCAACAGAGTTCATGTGGATCAGCATGGCAGGACATCTCAAACCCAGGGCAAGGTGTGGTAGAGTTTCATCTGCAGGCTCATATTTACTTTCGGACAAAATTGGGGTTATTTTTTCTGCTTTCACATCATTCACGAAGTTGTATAGATCAGTGAGCGTTCCCAGGTTTATAGGTTTTATTGATAATGCGTTATAGTACTTCCTGTCGAGTATGTTATACTTCCTGTACAGGTACTCCCCGTCTATAAATACCCCATGGGTGCCAGCTATCAGCTCTAGAAATAGCTCTGGAGTTCCAATGGGCTTTATGTAAGCAATATTGTAGTCCTCAACAATTTCTAGAACCTTTTCGGTTTCCAGCTCTTTTCTCATTGTAATACCAAGGCTAACCTCCAAACCTAATTCCAAACCAACTTGCTCGGAAGCCTTTGATAGCTCTTCTAAGGAGAGGGAAAAATCTAGTAGGCGAACAACGGCATCTATGATATCAGTGACTTCCAGGAGGTCTCTCACTATCACGTGATATTCAAAATTTTCATCAGCTCCAAATGTAACTACTGGCACTGGGAGTTCGGTTGTGAATGTACCTCCTATATAAGAGTACAAGGAGATATTCCTAGAATTCGCGGCAGCTTTTGCCACAGCTACGGAAACTGCCAGTGCTGTATTTGCTCCTATATGGCTAAAGTTATCAGTACCATCAATTTCCCAAAGGTAGCTATCAATAAGCTCTTGATCAATTGCATCAAACCCTATCAACTCTGGGCCAATTATTTCATCAACTTCACTGACAGCTCTCCTTGCCTCAGCTATATAGAGGGCAGGATTTTCATCAATGGGAGCAGCGAACCTACCAAAACTTTCATCAGTAACAACGTCAACTTCTACAGAGTATTGTCCTCCCCTTAAAACGACAATTCTCCCAATTATATCTTGAATAATGCTCATCTTCCATCAGCTCGGTCTGATTACTGTTATTGGGATTACACCCTTTTCAAACTCCAAGATAGCTGCTTCAAGCGGTGTTATTCCCGGAGGCACGTCTATGAGGACGGGTGCTCCCATGGAAATTTGAAGGGCTCTTGCTCCTATAATCCTAGCTTTCTCAAACCTCGTATACTTGAACATGTACTCATCACCTTTGCGATATTTTGGTGGGGCCGCCGGGATTTGAACCCGGGTCTCCGGCGCCCCAGGCCGGGAGGATAGCCAAGCTACCCCACGGCCCCACTTAAATAAAGAAAGGGTGGTTTTTTCAATACACTCTGTAATGCATTATGTCATCAATTAGCTCTACATGACTTAGGAGCATTCTCCTACAGCAGTACCTTTCTAAACCCAAATCGTCAAGGACCTTTTCGGGATCTTCCCCAGCTTCTACCCTTCTTTTAAACTCATAGTATTTATCTCCAATCACCTTACCACATGTGAAACATCTAACAGGTACAATCACGGGACTTGCCCCCATCCGTTTTCGATAATAAAAGAGTTTTTAAAATTAACGGAAAGAGTTCAACGATAACTCTTCTGTCTCTTAGCTCTTGGACCCTTTGTAGATCTGTTTGGCTTGTGAGGTTCAGTTCTTCTTGGATCTCCTACAAGCATCGTTCTATCGTACTTCATGAATTTCTCCTTAAGGCTCATGTCCCCAGTCCACTCTACAAGAGCTCTCGCAATTGCCATTCTTGCTGCTTCGGCTTGTCCCATGAATCCTCCGCCTTCTACCTTAACATCTATGTCAACGCTGTTCCAAATCTCTTCTCCTGCAAGGATTAAAGGTTCTAAGATTGTAAATCTTGCAATCTCTGGCTCGATAATCTCAACAGGCTTACCGTTAATCCTAACTCTTCCCTTCCCCTCTCTAATAACAGCTCTAGCAATAGCAGTCTTTCTCTTTCCAGTAGTTTGAATGATCCTCATTATTCACCACCTCAGAACTTTCCTCCCAGGAATTTTGCAACCTCACCAACGGTAACATACTTTGGTCTTGAAAGCCTTGACACATGAGCCTCAATAATAGTCTCAAGCTCCTTACCTTGGAACTCCTTGGGAATTCCCACATAAACCTTAAGCCTCTTAAAGGCCTTCCTTCCCCTGTCGGTCTTCCATGGGAGCATGCCTCTTATTGTTCTTCTCACAATTTCGTCGCTCCTCTTGGGATAGAATGGTCCTCTCCTGGGGTTTGTTAATGTCCTTAATTCTGTCCTTTGCTTGTACTTCTTAAAGATTACATCTCTGTTTCCAGTGATTACAGCCTTTTCAGCATTAACTATGACAACTTCTTCACCCTCAAGGAGCATCTTTGCAACCTTTGATGCCAATCTTCCAAGTATTAAACCTTCAGCGTTAATAATCCTCATGGCCCATCACTCCATTATTCTTACTCCACTTCCAGTCGGATTTCTTTCAATGAGCTCTTCAATTGTTATAGCCTCCCCACCAGCCTCAATGATCTTTCTTCTAGCTGTTTCGCTGAACTTCCAAGCTGCAACGATAACTTTCTTTTCTAGCTTTCCAGCTCCAAGAACGCTTCCTGGAACAACGATCATTTCTCCGTCGTTGGCATATCTGTTGATCTTACTTACATTAACTTCTGCCCTCTGCCTTCTAGGTCTTTCTAACCTCCAAGCTACGTCTTTCCATATCTTGACTCCATATTCATTTGACTTTTTCCTAAGGTATCTAATGAGCCTCCTAAGATTTGGATCAGTTGGACCTGTTCTCTTCATAAATGCATTCCCCCTATCTTTTTATCTCGCCGCAGGGAAACCGACAAGGGCGGGGTGAGCGTAAATACTGGTGCGGGGGCGGGGATTTGAACCCCGGAACCCCTACGGGACGGGACCCTGAATCCCGCGCCTTTGACCAGGCTCGGCAACCCCCGCAGGGATCAAGAGGTCAATTTTTGAAGTTCACTTATAAACCTATCGGCCTTTCTCATCAAGATTTTAAGAGCTATGGATACTATTTCCTCTACGGGGAGCTCTCCGTTTGTTTCAACTGTAAATATGTAAGTATTTGGCACTATCTCCTCCCAGATTTCCTTACCTTCATACTCTTCGAAATCCTTTGGTATGTAGAAAGGTTTTATTGTTGTCACTAGTACTTCTTCCTCAGTTTCTTCCACAGGAAGACCCCTTTTCTTTGCAAGTTTTTTCAGCTCCTTCCATTCGGGGATTGACTTGCTGATATGAACGATAGTGTAGTACTTGTAATACACAAATCCAGGTTGCCACTTAGCATGATCCTTTCCTCTACCAAGCTTGGCATAGGCATTAAATACAAGTCTTTGTCCCTCAGCGAGCTTTACAATTGGAATGTTTGGATTTACAGGTTTTACATCCGGATCATCACTCTTTAAATCACCTGAATATACAATCCCTGGGCCTTCAGCTTCTAGAGAGAGAGTTACCGTGTAATCATCAAGTTCTAATGCGTCCAACTCAAACCTATCAACTGGAGTAGTTAGTGGAATCATTGCTAATCTGTGGGCAATGATTTCATCAAAAAGTGCTGAGTCGTTTTCATAAAATTCTACTTCATCAACTGCAAATGTTGGGACTTCCCCTAAAATTGTCCTTCTTAGTGCATTTGCAAACGAAACATGAACCCCCTTTAAGACAAACTTAATAGAATCTTCCTTTTTTTCAAGAATCTGAACTTCAATTCCGGCCATTTCCCCTCCTCCACAAAAATAAAGTTGAAAAGATCAGACACGCCTACCTCTTCTACCACCCTTTGGCCTAGTACCATCGTGTGGTATTGGAGTAACATCCTCAACTCTACCTATTTTCAAGCCTGCTCTAGCCAAAGCTCTAATTGCTGCCTGTGCCCCAGGTCCAGGAGTCTTGCTCTTGCTTCCTCCTGGGGCTCTAACTCTAATGTGAACGCCTACAATTCCCTTTTCAAGGGCCTCTTCTGCTGCTCTCCTTGCCGCAAGCATTGCAGCGTATGGAGAAGGCTCATCTCTGTCAGCTTTAACTACCATACCACCGCTCCATCTGCTTATTGTTTCAGCACCTGTTATGTCAGTAATATGAATAATCGTGTTGTTGAAGCTTGAATAGATGTGAGCAATTCCCCACTTCTCCTTCTTCTTAATGTTAACTTGCTCCTCGCTCATGCCTCACCACCTTGCTTAGCCTTTTCTATCATCATTCTCTCCGGGTGCTGTGGGTTAGCAAACGGAGATGTTCTCGCGTATGTTATTGTGTCTTCCTCTTCCTTAAGGACGAGATAGCTTGGAGACCTTATTATCTGGCCATTAACTTCAATGTGCCCGTGAACGATAAGCTGTCTTGCTTGCCTCATGGTTCTAGCAAGTCCCTTCTTGTATACGATAGTTTGAAGTCTTCTCTCTAGAATGTCCTCAATTGTTAGTGAGAGGACATCATCAAGAACTGCATCCTCTGGAAGTAAACCAAGTCTCTTAAGCCTAGCAAGCAATTGCTCTCTCTCAATTTCAGCTTGCTTACCTCTCGCAGCAAGCAACCTTCTTGCCCTTCTTCTGAAGTTCTTAAGTTGTGTTTCGTGCTTCCAAAGCTCCTTCTTGTTCTTGAGCTCGTACTTATCCATAAGGACTCTTTCTCTATCAAGCCTCTCCTTAATCCACGGATGTGGTGGAGTTTCATACTTCTTCCTTTGCCTCTTAGGATCACCCATATCTTACACCTCCCATCCTCACTTCTTCTTCCTGCTAACACCGACAGTTTGACCTCTTCTGAAGTTAGACCTAGTTCTCTGTCCTCTAACTGGGAGACCAAGCTCGTGTCTAATTCCACGGTATGCCCTAATTCTCCTGAGTCTCATGATATCCTCTCTGATTGCCATGTCAAGTTTTGCAGTGATGAGATGTAGATCCCTACCAGTCTCATAGTCCTTAGGCCTGTTAACTGCCCACCTAGGAATTCCATGAGCTACGGGGTCAGCTAGTATTTCTTCAATTTTCTTTACTTGCTCATCAGTCAAGTATCCTGCCTTCATAAATGGGTCTAACCCTGCAACTCTGCAGACCATTGTAGCGAAGTTTATTCCTATTCCTTTAATAGCAGTGAGCGCCCATCTTAACTGCTTATTTCCGTCTAAATCAACTCCCGCCACACGAACTATATGCCTAAAGTTAGCCATTTTATCACCCCTACACTTGTGTCGGAAAGATTTATTCTGGCGCCGGGACGGGGATTTGAACCCCGGCGGGCAAACGCCCACGGGCTCTCAAGGCCCGCGCCCTACCAGGCTAGGCTATCCCGGCATACACCCTATATCCCGAACCTTTGGCTAACTCAACTACTTCGGTGAAGGTGTCCTCCATGAGGGATTTAATAAATTTTGCCCCCAATTTAGTCTTAACTACTATCTGAAGCATGCCGCCATCGTGAAGGTATTTAGGAGCATTTATAACTATTTCCCTCAAAATTTCCTTTCCTGCATGAATTGGGGGATTGGTAATTATAGAGTGGAATTTTTCTCCCTTAACGGGCTCGTAAAGATTTCCCCATCTAACCTCGGCATTAGTGACATTGTTAATTTTTAAATTTTTTCTTGCGATTGATACAGCCCTCCTGTTTATATCAGACATGACAACGTACTCAACAAATCGAGAGGCCACAATACCTATAGGCCCATAACCACATCCTAGATCAAAAACTCTCCAGTTAGGCCTTAGAACCATACTCTCTATTAAGAGTTCAGTCCCCCTATCAAGCTTTCCAAAGGAAAAAACACCGCTGGCAGTTATAAACTTAAAACAATACCCTCTAATGCAGACTTCAATTGTTTTTGTCTTTAACGGCCCACCAGGAGTTTCTGAATAGTAGTGGCTCACATCCAAAAATATTTGTGAGAAGCTTATAAATGTGGGGGCCCACTTCTCCACAACAGTTAAAAATATTAAAATTTATAAAAACTTAGTGAAACATATGAATTCTAGATCTATGAATCTTAAAGCAATGCTCATAATAGGAATAACAATTCTTTTTCTTGGTTGTTTAGCTCAAAAAGAACAGGAAGCGTCCAAAGAGGGAATACTTCGCATAGGAGTCAAAATAGAAGAGAAAGAAGGCAACAAAGTTCTAACAAAGATTTTCATAAAAAATGTGGGAAATTCCACAGTCAGAGTAGCTAAGCCAATATACTTTGTTACCTTAAAGTTTGAGCTCTATAAGGGAAATGAGAGTATGAAATTCAGAGGTCCCGTACCAACTTACCTTCCCCTAACTAAAGAGGAAACAAAAGTTCTTAAACCTAGGGAAACCTTAGAAGCAGAATACATTGTTGACCTCTGCTGGTGGAATGTCACTAAAGGAGAATATACCCTCGCTGTTATTTATGATACAATAGAAACAAAGAGCCAAGGTGTAGATTTCGTCAGGCAAAGACTAGTCATAAAACAGAACGTCACGGCAAAAGAAACATGTTAACCTAATTTAAAGCTTTTCATTGCCATAAAGTATTGGTGTTCGCGAATAAGTTCATTTAATAACTCCTCAAGTCTCCAAGTTAGAGAGATAGGGGTAGTTACTGCAAATATAACGTTATTAAAAGCTGTCTTAACTGTTTTGATTATCTTCTTTATCTCTTCGGATGAAGCACCATGGATGATTATGAACCTTTGAAAATGCCAATCGCATCTACCTTCAAGTGAATCCCTTTGAATAATCTCCTCGACTACTAAATCTTTGCAATATTCGGGGATACATACTACATCTCCAACTAGCTCTCTTAGTTTTTCAACCTCACTGTCAGAAAACCCAATTGCAAGTATCCTCATGAAGCTATCTTTGTACAATCACCATTTAACTTTTTTGACTCGGGTAGATGGATATCTTAACCAACAAATTTTTATAGTAGCGAGAAAATATATCATGATGTATGTCCAGCTCACTATCCCAGTTAAGGAGACTGCTTGGGTACCTAAGAAACCACAAACTGGAATTCTTAACTGGCATTATATTAGTTGTATTCATGTCCTATGCAAGCAGTGTAATCCCCATCCTTATAAAAGAGGCAATAGACAAGGGGATCTCAACTAAAAACTATGAATTTGCCCTAAGATATAGTCTCATAATTTTGGGAGTTGCCGTTTTGCAAGGAGCTTTTAGCTTCACTGCACGTTATTTACTTGTAAAATCCGCGCAACACGCTGTTTATGACCTTAGAATGGATGCCTTTAGAGCCATACAGAGGCATAACATTGAGTTCTTTGACAAAACGTATTCTGGGCAACTAATAAGTAGAATAACTAACGATACAGAGAGAATAACGAGATTCCTATCCTTTAGAATTAGGATGTTCGTTTACTCTATGTTCCTCATAGCAATGTCCCTTTACTATATGAGCAGAATGAGTGGAATCTTATCAGCTGTAGCCTTTGTAACAATTATCATTGTTGTCCTAATAAACACAACATATGCAAAAAAAGTAAGGCCAATTTATGACAAGGTAAGGCATCAAACGGGAGTCATAGCTTCAGTAGCAACGGCCTCAATATCTGGTATAAAGACAATTAAGGCCCTAGCCGCTGAAAGATTTATTCAGGGGAAATTCTCAAATGAAAATGAGAAATTATACAAGTTCAACATAGATGCCACAAGGATAACGGCAATCTATGGAAATGCGTCATTTCTTGTTTTAGGGCTTGCAATGGGAACTATGGTTTATTATGGAGGAAAAGGAATAATTGAAGGATTACTAACAGTGGGAGAACTTGCAGCTTTCTTGACATATATGCTAACATTAATGTGGCCACTGAGAGCTTTAGGATTTACAATAGGGGACATACAAAGGAGTTTAGCTGCAGCCTCCAGGCTCTTTGAGATAATTGATAGTGCACCAAAGTCTATCGATCCTCCAGATGCTGTAGAGATAAAGAATCCTAAAGGAAAAATCGAGTTCAAGGATGTCTGGTTTACTTATCACACTGGGAAAACAGTGCTAAAAGGAATAAATCTGACAATAAACTCAGGAGAGAAAGTTCTAATAACTGGACCTCCTGGGTCTGGTAAAAGTACAATCCTTAAACTTATTGCCAGATTTTACGAGCCCACCAAGGGGCAGATACTAATTGATGACATTGACATAAGGAAAATAAAAACAGAAAACTTGAGAAAAATCGTTGCCTACGTTCCCCAAGAGCCCTTCATATTTAACAGAACCATTAGAGAAAACATTGCATTGGCAAAGCCTCATGCCGAAATAAATGAAATTATTAAGGCTGCAAAAATAGCCAAAATCCACGACTTTATATCTACTCTTCCAAACGGTTACGAGACCATAGTTGGAGAAAAAGGAGTTACGCTCTCAGGCGGCCAGAGACAGAGAATTGCTTTAGCGAGAGCATTACTTTTAGAACCCAAGATTATACTTCTTGATGATCCCGTGTCGAACTTAGATGCCAAAACAGAAAAAGAGCTTGTTGAGGATCTAAAGGATATTCTTAAGGACAAGACCGCAATAATAGTCTCCCAACGTCTTTCTTTGGCAAAGATAGTTGATAGAGTTGTTGTTATGAAAGATGGAAACATCGTTGAGGAAGGCTCCCCCGAAGAATTGGCAAAGAAAGGAGGACTGTTCAGCGAGATGCTAGCAAGTATGAAGGGTGAGAAAAATGGAGAGTAACTCAACACTTTTTCTCATCAAAAGATTCATCGGAGAAGTAACTAGGCAGAAGAAAATACTTGGAATAATACTCCTTTCAATAATAGGATTAACGTTAACAAACTTAGCTTCTCCCTACATTTTAAGAATTATAATTGACGAATACCTTGTCCCTAGGAAGCTGGAAGGCCTGGGGTTTATTACAGCACTGTACCTTTTAACGTTGATAGGCCAGTGGGCGTTTATGACTCTCCAAACCTACTACATTGAGGTATTTGGTCAAAGAGTGCTGAGAGAGTTAAGGAGTAAATTGCATGAAAAAATGTTAATCTCCAACCTTGATTTTTTTAAGAACAAATCTACGGGAGATTTAGTTTCTAGAATAATAAATGATACTAATATGGTAAATGATGTCTTGGTTTCAGGACTTTTGAGCGGGGTTAGTAGCATTCTAAGCCTGTCTGGAATAATCATAGCGATGTTCCTACTAGATGTTAGACTGACACTCGTAACATTGACAAGCGTCCCATTAATGGTAGCTATAGCCCTTTACTTTGGAGGAAAGATGAGAAGAGCTTATAGGGAGACGAGAGAGAAAATAGCAAGGATATCAACCATAGTAGAAGAAAGCGTTGCTGGTATTGAAACCATAAAGGCATTTGGAAAAGAAAGGGATGTAGAGAAGGACTTTTCCCTCGCATCAATAGAAACTATAAAGGCTTACCTCAGAGTTGCTGTATATATGGGTATCTTCTGGCCTCTAATGAACATAACTAGCCTACTTTCAGTTATAATTGTCATAGCCTACGGAGGATATTTAGCGTATAAGGGAGCCGTAAGCATAGGTGTTGTAGTTGCCTTCATTCAGTATGCCCAGAGATTTAGAGGACCAATTAATAACGTCGTAAGTATGTATGACAGCTTACAGTCTGCATTAGCGGCATTAGAGAGAATATATGAAATTTTAGACGATGAAAACGTTGAAGATTACAAAGGAATTAACGTTGAAAGATTAACTGGAGAAATAAAATTTGAAAACGTGTGGTTTGAATACGAAAAAGGAATACCCGTATTAAAGAACATTAACCTCCATATTTCACCTGGAAGCAAAGTTGCAATAGTTGGAAAGACTGGAGCAGGAAAAACAACTATGATTAACCTAATTTTAAGATTCTACGATCCTAATCAGGGAAGAATTCTCTACGACGGCATTGAAGGAAGAAAAATAAGTAGAGAAAGCCTTAGGAAGAGGATTGGATATGTCCCCCAAGAGACGTATCTCTTCCCAGGAACCATTATGGAAAATATTCTAATAGGAAATCCGGAAGCAAAAGAAGAAGATGTAGTTAGGATATGCAAAGAGCTTGGAATCCATGATTTCATAATGAAACTTCCCAATGGGTATGAAACTACGGCAGGAGAAGCTGGAAAGTTGTTGTCAGTAGGAGAGAGACAACTAATTTCCATAGCAAGGGCTCTCCTAAAAGATCCAGATATTGTTATTCTAGATGAGGCCCTCTCTAGTGTAGATCCTAAAACCGAAAGTCTTGTACAACGGGCAATGTTAAAGCTTATGGAGGGAAGAACAAGCATAATAATTGCCCATCGCTTGACAATAACGCAGTATGCAGACAAAATTGTAGTTCTCGAGGATGGAAAAATCGTGGAAGAGGGTAGCCCTCAAGAGTTACTTGAGAAAAGAGGATACTTCTACACCTTATACACCACCCAGGTTGAGGAAATCTAAAACTTGTTAAAGGAAACAACTTCTTCAATACTTTTCCTCTTTAGCTTTGGCTTCGGATCATCTGGGTATCCTACTGGGAGTATTACCTGAAGCCTCCATTCCCTGGGAACTTGAAGAAGTTCTTCTATTGGCCGTGTATTTGGAGGAGTGTAGGTAACTGTTCCAAGTTCTACCTCTTCTAAGGCTAAAAGGAAGTATCCCACAGCAATCCAAACTGATTGAAGCCAATAAGGAGCTTTCGTATATCCAAATACCAATACTAAATACGGAGCCTCTGTTAGAAAAGGTTTTTCTGGAGTGAATTCATTCTCCACTAACCATTCTTTCAACTCCCCCTTAATTCTCTCATAGAATTTTTCCTCCTCTACTTCACATACTTCTCTTATTCTGGCCTTTAATTCCGGATTGTCAATTACTACAAATTTCCAAGGTTGAGCGTTCATTCCACTAGGAGCTTCTTTGGCTGTCTCAATCGCCTTGAAAACTAATTCAATTGGAGGTCTATCCTTCGAAAATTTCCTCACTGTTTTTCTTCGCTTTGCAAGCTCTAGTACCCTCATGGGAGTAGCTTGAGATATTGTAAAATATAAACCTTACCACTTACCAAACGTAAAATTTCTTGTCAAAAATTCATAAAAGCAACCATTAAATTTATTAAGGTACTAAAGAAGTCTAAGTGGTTTTGACCATGCTAGCCTTTGCATACCTACACCTTCATCATCATTGATCTCTATTCTCTCTTCACTTGGTTAGTTGGAGGTGTTTTCTATGTGGGCTAAGAGAAGCATGGAGGAGTATATTAAAATTGCTGAAATTGCAAACAAGCTTCGCTCGATTTTTCAACTCTGGGGATATAAAGAAGTGGTATTTCCAATTATCGAGGAATACTCACCTGAAATTAGAAAAGGAACAAAATTTGCCTATAATAACTTGTTCTATCTAATCTCCCCAGACGTCACATCAAGAATACTAAAACAGTTCAAAGACGGAAATGCAAAGGTATTCTACATAGCAGAGGTCCTAAATGGTGATGTTAAGGGAGAATGGCAGGCTGGAATAGAGTTCATTGGAGGAAAAGGTCTGGGAATGTATCTTGAAGCTCTTTCGATAGCAATAACATCCCTAGAAAGTCTTGGAATTACAGAATTCTACATCGACATTGGAAGCATTGAGGTTTGGAAAGAACTAAGCGGAGAATACTGGCCCAAAATAAAAGAAGCCCTAATAAAGCGAAACTTTGAGATAATAGAAAATATTCCAATTCCCAAGGACAAAAAAGACAAGATGTGGGAGTTATTTAATTTTAGGGGAAGAAGAAGTGGAATAGAAAAATTAGACACTATAGTTGATTCCATAGAGGATCCAAGGGTGTTTATAGACCTAGGAACTGTTCGTCCACTTCCCTACTATACCGACATAATATTCGAAATATACTCTCCCCAGGTAGGAAAACCAATAGGGGGAGGAGGAGAATATGAGGTTAGAGGAAAGCAGGCGATTGGCTTCGTTTTCTACTTAAATAGGTTGCTAAGTCTTTACAGACCGAAAGATAGGGCAAGAAAAGTTATTTCTGAAATAGATCCTAAGAAAGCATATTCCACAGCTAGAGAAATGGTGAGACTAGGAATTCCAGTGGAGGTGAGGTTATGAGGTTTGTTTTACCAAAGGGAAGGCTTTACCAAGATTCGATAAAAGTACTAGAACTCGCTGGAATAAAAGTTCCAAAGAGAGACGAAAGAGCTCTAATCTGGGGGGATGGAAATAACGAATTCCTTTTAGCTAGAGCGTTTGACGTTCCCGTTTATGTTGAACATGGAATTGATATAGGAATAGCGGGGAGTGATGTAGTAGAAGAGAGAGGAAGTGACGTGTTTATCCCCCTGGAACTACCTTTCGGAAAATGCAGGTTAAGTATAGCTGTCCCCAAGGAGAAAGTTGTAGACCCAGAAAATATGGATGGTTACAAGATTGCAACAAAATATCCCAACATAACAAAGAGGTACTTTGAAAATCTCAATATTGAAGTTGAAGTGATAAAACTCCACGGAAGTATAGAGCTAGCTCCAAGAATAGGAATAGCTGATGCAATAGTTGACATAGTGGAAACAGGAAATACATTAAGATCAAATGGACTCGTTGAAGTTGCAAAGATAATGGATGTTTCAGCGCTCCTCTTAGTAAATCGCATTTCTCAAAAGATGTTCTTTGAAGAAATTAATTCTTTCATAACAAAAATTAGGAGGTCTGTTTATGGACATTGAAGAATACGTCAGGGAGATTTTGAAAGATATCCGGGAAAGAGGATTAGAGGCAATAAGAGAGTACTCAAAAAAATTCGACGGATATGAAGGCCCATTTGAAGTCTCAAAGGAGGAGTTTAAGGAAGCTGAAGAAAGAATTCCAGAAAGGGATAAAGAAATTATAAAGAGAACTCTCAAGAGAATTGAGAAATACCATAGAAAACAACTAAAGCAGGACATTTTATACATCGAGAATGGCTCTCTCTATGGGCTAATATACAAGCCACTCAAGAGAATAGGGATATATGTCCCAGGTGGGAAACCGCTGCCTTCAACTCTAATGATGGTAGGAGTCCCCGCAAGGGTCGCTGGAGTTAAGGAAATCGTTGTAACAAACCCACCCAAAGATGGGAAAGTAAATCCATACATCCTGTACATAGCAAAACTCCTCAAGATTGAAGAAGTATACAAGCTCGGAGGAATTCAGGCAATAGCTGCCATGGCTTATGGTATTGGAATGAAAAAGGTCCAAAAGATCTTTGGGCCTGGGAATAAGTTTGTCAATGAAGCAAAGAGACAAGTTTTTGGAATTGTCGGGATAGACAGTTTGGCTGGCCCTTCTGAAATAGCAGTAATTGCAGATGAAAGTGCGGATAAAGATTTCGTTCTTTACGATTTGTTAAGCCAATTAGAACACGGAAAAGATAGCAAGGCATGGTTATTGACGACGTCAAAAGAACTAGCAGATTACTGTAATAGAGAGGGAATAACAGTTATCGTGTGTAGCTCTCTTGAGGAATGCTGTAAGAAAGCTAATGAAATAGCTCCAGAACACCTTGAGATAATAACTAGAGAACCCCTAAAATTGGTAGACTTAATTGAAAATGCAGGTGCGATATACCTAGGGCTATACACACCAGTTCCTGCAGCTGACTACTTCTTAGGAGTTAATCACGTTCTCCCAACGGGAGGTGCGGCAAAATTCATGGGTGTTCTCACAGTTTGGGACTTCATGAAGCCAATAAGCATTGCAATGGTTAGTAGAGAGGAGTTTATCTCTGAAAGAGAGCTGGGAATAAGATTAGCTGAAATAGAAGGAATGGAACTCCACAAAAAGAGCTTGGAGGTTAGAAAATGAGAAAGAAGGCTAATCATTGTGAAATCAACTGTGTAATTAAAGATACCTTTTATTGGGGTGAAGAAAGTGAGGAGAACTACAAAAGAAACGGATATAATTGTAGAAATCGGGAAAAAAGGAGAAATAAAGACAAATGACTTAATCCTAGATCACATGCTTACTGCCTTTGCATTTTATCTAGGAAAGGACATGAGGATCACGGCAACGTATGACTTGAGGCACCACTTATGGGAAGATATTGGAATAACCCTTGGAGAAGCGCTTAGAGAGAATCTTCCAGAAAAGTTCACAAGGTTTGGGAATGCAATAATGCCAATGGACGATGCTCTTGTCTTAGTTTCAGTGGACATTTCAAATAGACCCTATGCAAATGTGGATGTAAACATAAAAGATGCAGAAGAAGGATTCGCAGTTTCTCTCCTAAAAGAATTTGTTTGGGGGCTCGCTCGCGGACTTAGAGCTACGATCCACATAAAACAACTAAGCGGTGAAAATGCCCACCATATAGTAGAGGCCGCATTTAAGGGGCTTGGAATGGCTCTGAGAGTAGCAACTAAAGAGAGTGAGAGAGTTGAAAGCACAAAGGGGGTATTGTAATGGATAGAATTGCAATAGTCGACCTAGGAATTGGTAATCTAGCAAACGTAAAGAAGGCCCTAAAAGGATATATAACTAGCGATCCTTACGAGATAGAGAAAGCAGACAAAATTGTTCTTCCCGGGGTTGGCAATTTCGGGGCCGTGGTGGACAAACTCGCCCCAATAAAAGATATAATCATTGAGGGAATAAACGAGGGAAAGCCCTTCCTGGGAATATGTCTTGGAATGCAACTTCTTTTCGAGGAAAGTGAAGAAAGCCCAGGAAAAGAGGGACTTGGAATATTCAAAGGAAAAGTTGTGAAACTAAAAAATGTAAGAACCCCACATATTGGCTGGAACCAGGTGTGGATAAAGAAGGAATGCAAGCTCTTTGAGGGGCTAAAGAATGGCAGCTATTTTTACTTTGTTCACTCCTATCATGCCGTCCCACAAGACCCCGATATAATAGCAACAACTACAGACTATGAAAATGCAGAGTTTGTCTCCTCAGTATGCTTTGAAAACATATTTGGCGTCCAGTTCCACCCAGAAAAGAGTAGCAAAAATGGTCTTATACTCCTAAGAAACTTTAGGAGGTTATAAAATGAAGTTTAGAATTTACCCAGCCATTGATATAATGGATGGAAAAGTAGTAAGGTTGTATAAAGGAAAGAAGGACGAAGTAAAGGTGTATGGAGATCCACTGAAGTTTGCAGAGAAATTTTCAGAATACGTGGATAAAATCCACATAGTGGATCTGGATGGGGCATTCTCCGGCAAACCCCAAAATCTTGACATTGTAGAGAAGATAATTAGAGATGTTGGAGTAAGAGTGCAGATAGGGGGAGGATTTAGAGATTATGAGTCGATCAAGAAGGCGTACGACATAGGAGTTGAGAATGTAATTATAGGAACAAAAGCCCTTGATATCTCTTTTTTGGAAAGAATAACCTCAGAATTCGAGGGAATAACAGTCAGCTTGGACTCCAAAGGGGGAAAGATTTTCACCAAAGGTTGGATAGAGGAAGAGAGCCTTCTTGTAGAGGATGCATACAAAATGCTCCGAAAATTCGTTAATAGGTTTGTATACACAGTCATAGATAGAGACGGTACCCTCCTGGGAATAGAGAAAATCAAAAGGTTCTGGGGAGATGAAGAATTTATTTATGCAGGAGGAGTGGCAACACCTACCGATATAATTCAGCTGGCTGAAATAGGGTTTTCTGGCGTTATTATTGGGAAGGCTTTGTATGAAGGAACTATCTCTCTTGAAGAAGCTTTGGAGGTTGCTAAAAGTGTTGGCAAGAAGAATTATAGCAGCTCTTGACATAAAAGATGGTAGGGTTGTTAAAGGAATAAAATTCAAGAACATTAGAGATGCTGGAGATCCAATAGAACTAGCTAAAAGGTATGAGAGCGAAGGAATTGACGAGATAGTCTTTCTAGATATTACTGCCTCCTACGAAAAAAGGAAAATCCTTCTCGACTTGGTAGAAAGAGTAGCAGAGGAAATCTACGTTCCTTTTACGGTGGGAGGAGGTATAAGAACAGTTGAAGAGGCAAGAGAAATAATTAGACGAGGGGCCGACAAGATATTTATCAATACAGCCGCCGTGGAAAATCCCTCCTTAATTAAAGAGATCGCTGACCTCATAGGCTCAGCAAACTTAGTTGTTGCTATAGATGCCAAGTGGAACGGAAAATTCTGGGAAGTTTATACACACGGGGGAAGAAAGCCCAGGGGAATGGACGCTGTTGAGTGGGCCAAAAGAGTAGAAGAACTGGGAGCAGGTGAAATTCTCCTCACGAGCATGGACACCGATGGAACAAAGCAGGGATTTGACATTCCACTAACAAAAGCAGTTGTTGATGCCGTAAATATTCCCGTTATAGCCTCTGGAGGGGCTGGAAAACCAGAACACTTTTTAGAAGTATTTAGGATAGGTTCTGATGCTGCATTAGCGGCATCAATTTTCCACTATGGTGAATATACGGTAAGGGAACTGAAGATGTTTCTTGCCAAAAATGGAATTCCAGTTAGACTTGATTAGAGGTGAGCATATGGAAATTGAAAAGTTATTGGAGCAAGTAAACTGGGAAAAGAACAATGGGATTGTCCCCGTCATAGTTCAGGATGAAAAAGGAGAAGTTCTTACACTTGCATATATGAACAAAGAAGCCCTTAGAAAAACTCTTGAAACGGGAATTGCCCACTACTACTCACGTTCCAAGGGTAGAATTAGAATGAAAGGAGAAGTTAGTGGGAATATACAGACAGTTAAAGAGATAAAAATTGATTGTGACAATGACGCCCTCTTGCTAATAGTTTCTCCAAAAGGACCTGCCTGTCACACTGGAAACTATTCATGCTTTTATAGAAAGCTTGGAGAACCAGAGAGAGTGCTCCCAATAGATTATTCTCTTTCAATTCTAAAGGAGCTCGAAGAGATAATAAAAAGAAGGAAAGAAACCCCCGTTGAAGGTTCATATACGTCCAAACTTTTTAAGGAAGGGAGAGAAAAGATCTACAAAAAATTTGGAGAAGAAGCTATAGAAGTCCTCGTTGCTGAGAAAAGGGAAAGGATAATCTACGAAGTTGCAGACTTATTATATCACCTTCTAGTGCTCCTTACATATAATGACATTTCTCTAGGAGAGGTTATGAACGAGTTAAGGAGGCGGAGAAAGTGATCTGGGAAGAAATTCTAAACTTCGAGCCCTATAGAGCCGTAGAAGGAAACTACAGAATATGGCTTGATAAAAATGAAAGTCCCTATGACCTCCCTCCCCAACTTAAAGAGGAGATATTAGAAGAACTCAAGAGAATAGAGTTTAATAGATATCCTCACATAACCTCAGACCCTCTAAGAGAGGCCCTCGCAGAATTCTACGGACTAAAAAAAGAAAACATAGCCGTTGGGAATGGTAGTGACGAACTAATAAATTATCTTGTGAAGATGTTCAAGGGAAAGTACATAGTCGTTACCTCCCCCACTTTTGGCATGTATTCATTTTTTGCGAAGCTTCATGGAATTCCAGTGAAAGACATTCCCCTAAAGGAGGACTTCACAATTGATGGAGAGAGAATTGCAGAAGAAGGAAAAGCAGCATCAGCAATTTTCATAGCCTCACCAAACAACCCTACGGGAAACTCTCAACCAGAAAATGAAGTCCTCAAAGTTCTAGACTCTGGGAGAGTAGTTATACTTGATGAAGCCTATTCTGAGTTTTCGGGAAAAAGCTTCATACCAAAAATCAGTGAGTATGAAAATTTAGTAATTCTAAGGACGTTTTCAAAGGCGTTTGGACTTGCTGGAATTAGATGTGGATATATGATAGCAAATGAAAAGATTATAGATGCTTTATACAGAATACTCCCTCCATACAATCTTAATTCCTTGACAATGACAGTGGCTATAAAGATGTTAGAACACTATGATATTGTCAAGAGAAGAATTAAACTTATTGTAAAGGAACGAGAAAGAATTAGAAGAGAATTTATAGAATACTCCTATCCGAGTGAAGCTAACTTTCTTCTTATGAAGCTCGATGCATACGATTATCTTCTAAAGAAGGGGATTGTCGTGAGAAAGTTATCTGGAAGGCTAGAGGGTCACATTAGGGTAACAATAGGAAAAAAATGGGAAAATGATGAGCTGATTAAAGCCCTAAAAGAATTCCTGGAGGAGTGCAGATGTGGATAGTCTTTGATGTAGATGGTGTACTCATAGACACTAGCGAGAGTTATGATATGGCAACAAAGCTCACAGTAGAGTACTTTCTTTCCCACCTGGGAATTAAGAAGGAAGTTTCTTTAGAGATAATAAGGGACATGAGAAAGAAAGGAGTATTTTCGGATGATTTTGAACTCAGTGAAGCATTAATTTTAATGTATCTTTCAGGAGAAGACCTTCCAAAAGGAGAAGGAGTTGAATATTTAAGGCAGAAGTTAGGAATTGTACTAGATAGAAAAGACATCGAAAGGGTGTTTAATACGTTTTATCTTGGCGAAATATATCCTAACAGCATTTTCAAGTTTGAAGGACTTTGGAGAAAAGAGAAGAGAATTGTTGATATCGAATTATTAAAGAGATACTGTTAGGATAAGCGGTAGATACTGTCAGGATAACTGGGGCATCACCTCTTGAAGCCACTCAGTCACATCACCAGGCGGACAACCAAACCGAGAA
>NZ_JASKLM010000015.1:0-34308 GCF_030153625.1 Pyrococcus sp.
GTAAGTAAATAATGGTTTCAGTCCTCATTTCTCTCCCCTTTTCTGAAGAGGTATCAGAAACTTAAACCTAACGTCCCACTGCTTATCCTGACAGTGTCATTGCCATTAAAGAAAATGTAATCCCAAAATCGAGAGTATTTGATAAGGAATTTTTGTTTGCGACATCTTTTGTAGTTTTTGTAATCGTTTTTGTGAGCCTTTTCATTGATCCCAGGTGGGTAGTTTTGCTTATTGGGTTGGTTCTTCCAATTCTGTTTTTACTAAAGGATCGACAATAAGTCAAATAAACCCCTGATTTCTTTTTTCTCTTTGTACTCTCTGAGTCTAAGCTTTAACTCTCTAATAAATTCTTCATCGATGTCAAATTTTTCCCTAACTCTCTTTGAAATTGAATTATTGCCAATAAATAGCATGGAGAGGGCGGAAGTTAAGTTTCTAGTTTTCCTAGTTAAACTCCCTTTTTCAAAGTCTATTATATACACATCATTTGATGTAAGAAGGATATGTTTTCCTCCCTGAATTTGTCCATGGTCTATTCCTAGCTTATCTAAGACAAACGTTTTTCCAGCTATTTTTAGTATGTGTTTTTTGCTGGGGGTCACTAACAGTACTGGCTCTCCTGGAACATATTCCCTTACTAAAATTTCTCTTCCCCCCACCGTTGTATACAAGATTAAATCACCTGTTATTTCTCTTCCCCTTAAATGCCTCAAAATTTCAGCTTCTTTCTTTAGATTTTTACGGGGGGAATCATCCCTGCTGACTTTAACAACGACATCTTTTCCTCTGTATTTTCCCAAAAATATGATGCTTGTAGTTCCTTTGGTTAAGAAATCTCCTAGTTTCACCTCATATCTTTCGAGCTCCTCTTTTATTTTATTTAACACATCCTTATTTATTAATTGAAGCATGGCCAACTTCCCCACCATAGTATTTTTATACCTGTAAAATAACATTTACGTCGAGGTGGTTTAGATGGAGTTTGAAGAGGCATTTAAAGAAGTTTACGAGCTTGTGAAACCTAAGTACAAGCTTTTCACAGCGGGTCCTGTTGCCTGTTTCCCGGAAGTTCTCGAGATAATGAAAGTTCAGATGTTTAGCCACAGATCCAAAGAGTATAGGGCTGTTCACGTTGATACAGTTAAGAGGCTTAAAAACTTCCTCGAAGCGGAGAAGGGAGAAGTACTCCTAGTTCCAAGCTCTGGAACAGGAATAATGGAGGCTAGCATAAGAAACGGAGTTAGTAAAGGTGGAAAGGTTCTCGTAACTATAATTGGAGCATTTGGAAAAAGATACAAGGAAGTCGTTGAGTCTAATGGTAGAAAAGCTGTTGTTCTACAAAAAGACCCAGGGAAGGCTGTTAAGCCTGAAGAGCTCGATGATGCACTAAGGAAGAATCCAGATGTTGAGGCCGTGACGATCACCTACAACGAAACCTCAACTGGAGTTCTCAACCCACTTCCAGAACTCGCAAAAGTTGCAAAGGAGCACGATAAGTTAGTGTTTGTCGATGCTGTTTCTGCTATGGGTGGGGCAGATATAAAGTTTGACAAGTGGGATTTAGATGTAGTGTTCTCAAGCTCTCAGAAGGCCTTCGGTGTTCCTCCAGGATTGGCTATTGGGGTCTTCAGCGAGAGGTTCTTGGAGATAGCTGAGAAAATGCCTGAAAGGGGATGGTACTTTGACATTCCACTCTATGTGAAGTATCTGAAGGAAAAGGAGTCAACACCTTCGACCCCACCAATGCCTCAAGTATTTGGCCTAAACGTTGTTCTCAGAATCATTGAAAAGATGGGTGGAAAAGAGAAGTGGCTAGAGATGTACGAAAAGAGAGCAAAGATGGTGAGGGAAGGAGTTAAGGAAATCGGCCTTGGAATCCTTGCGGAGCCTGGATATGAGAGTCCAACGATTACAGCAGTACTTACTCCACCTGGGATAAAGGGTGATGAAGTGTATGAGGCAATGAGAAAGAGGGGCTTTGAGCTGGCAAAGGGTTATGGAAGCGTAAAGGAGATAACCTTTAGAATCGGTCACATGGGATATATGACTTTCGATGACATAAGAGAGATGCTTGATAACCTAAGAGAAGTAATTGAGGAGCTTAAGAGAGAAAAAGGAATAGCTTAGCATATCTTTTCCAACTTTTCATCCTTTATTTCATATATTGCATTGACTTTTCTATGCCCGGTTTGTATGTCTCTGTACAATTCTATAACGACGTCAAACTTCCCCAATATTTCTTCATCAATTCTCAGCCAATGCACTATCTCGCTTAAGAGGTCTCTTGAAAGAGCCAAAGAAGTCACTATAAACCCATAACTATCTATGAGTTCCTTAAGAATCCTGGGAACATCTATCGTATGAAGCGTATCAACTATTACATAGTCTGGATCTATTTCCTTTATCTTTTCAATTACTTCAGAAGTCCTTTCTTCAACTGTTCTACCGTCAAATTCAGTATTTATCACATAAATATTGCCTTTAAAGGGCTTAAATTCGTTATAGGCAGTTATCACACCTATTTTCCAGTTCTCTGGGATTAGGAATGTCAATGCCTCTATGAGTTTAGTTTTTCCCGCTCTTGGTCCTCCTACGATAATGATGTCTTCTTTCCTAAGAATTTTCTCTTTTAGCTTTTCCAAGCACTCTTGAGTTATGACCTCGTACCTAACCAAGTCTTCGGGCTTAAAGATGTATACTCCCATGTGTAATCCCCTCATATGTTTTGTCAAAAGGAATAAAAACTTTCCACTCTTTAAATTTGCTGATGAGATTCTCTCCAATAATAGGCCCAAGTAGTTACGTCAGTTCTTTATGCCACAGCATACTCAGGGGAGAATTGTTTAGTACTTGCTCTGTTGGATGTATTTACTGCTATGCACGTTGGTATAGAGGAGCCCATGGAAAAGAGAAGCCCCTATGGGAATCTCTTAAGCTAATAAAAATGCTTGGTGGAATAATAAGGGAAGGCTTGGCAATTACTCCCATAAGAGTATCTACTCTCAGTGATCCCTTTCAGGGCGAAGGAAAAATTACACTTAAATTCTTGAAACTCGCGCTTAAGGAGAAGGTTCCAGTAATTATCAATACTAAGCTAATTCCCAGAGAGAAGCACATAAAAACGATAGAAAGGTTAGCTGAAGAAGGGCTGGTGGTAGTTCAAGTTTCTCTACCAACATTGGAAGAAACAAAAGTACTAGAGCCTTTTGCCCCTTCTCCCAGACAACGACTAGAACTTATTGAAAGGCTTTCTAGGACTGGAGTTCCCACGATTGTAAGGGTTCAACCATTTGTTCCGGGGTGGATACAAGATATACATACCTTCGTTGAAGAAATAGCTTCAACAGGGGCGAGAATGATTATTTTGGAGTTTTTAAGAGTTGAAAAAGAACTAATCTCTCTATTTTCAAAGTTTTTCCCAGGTGAAGAGGTTTACAGGGGGGAATGGGAGTCTTATCTCCCAGGAACTTTATCAAAGGAGGCTCCATTACTTCATCCTCCAATTGATTATAGAGTCTCCATTGCCCGCGAATTTTCTCTCAAAGCAGAAAAGGAAGGCTTAGCTTTTTCTACTTGCAAAGAAGGGCTTTTTGAACTTCATACTCCCTTAGATGTGGATTGTTGTGGGATGGTATTTTTTGATGTTGAGTATATAAATAGAAGGCCCACACTGTGGGATTTGTATCTTGAGATATTGGAGAAGGGGAAAGCGAAAAGAGAAGATCTCTGGAGAAGATGTAGAGTGGAAGAGCTTCTCTGTGGAGAGAACTTAGCTCCTTACCCCAGGTGGTTTAAGAGAGGATTTATAGCTCATGAAAAAAGATTAGATAGCATTTTAGAAAAGCCTCATATAGTAGAGAGAATCGTTCCCAGCATTAAATACGAAAATGGATACTTTACAAAAAGGAGAAGGAAGGAGTAGTTCAGGTTATTATACCTTCCTTTAGCTCTTTTTCAGTCTTTGCAACTATTGCAGTACCAGTTAGGTCTCCAGTAACGTTTACCATTGTTCTTCCCATGTCAAGGATTGCATCTATTCCAAGGATCATTGCATATGCTGCAGCAACGTTTGGATCTGTTAGTGGAAGCCCAACGCTCTCAAGAACCATTGCAAGCATAATTGCCCCAGCTCCTGGGACTCCAGCAGTTCCTATAGAAGCTAGAACAGCGGTAAGGACTATTGTTAGCTGTTGGCCAATTGTTAGATGAGTTCCTAGGGCATTTGCTATGAAGAATGTACAGACTCCCTGATACAAGGCGGTCCCATCCATGTTTATAGTGGCTCCTAGAGGTAAAGTGAAGGAGTATATTCCTTCTGATATTCCCATCTCCTTGGCAACACGTAGAGTTACTGGAAGCGTTCCACTTGAGCTCCTGGTTACGAATGCCGTTAGCATGGCATCCTTGGCTTTACTAAGGAACTTGAGGGGGTTAATTCCGAAGACCTTGAGAAGAACAAGGTAGACTAAGAGGATGTGAACAATAAGTCCCACGTAAACAGCTGCCGTAACCTTTACCAAATCTCCAACAATTTTGACACCTTGGCTTGCCATCACGTGGGCTATTAATGCAAAGACACCAATGGGGGCATATTGCATAACTCCTCCAACTATCTTGTACATTGCCTCGGCCAAACCATTAATTGCACGAAGTAAAGTTTCTCCACTCTCCCTTATTCTTTCTTCACTGCTGTTTATTAGGTATGTTATTGCTATTCCTAAAATGATTGCAAAGAATATCGTTGGAAGGACTTGGCCATTTGCAAGAGCTCCAAAGGGGTTCGTTGGAATTATGTTAAGTAACGTTTGAACGATGGGTGGCGCTTCTTTTGGCTGGAATTGTTGCCCTTCAACTGCAAGCTGAATTCCAGCTCCTGGATTAAAGATTCTTGCAATTATAATTCCTAGTATAACCGCAATTGCTGATGTTAGTAAATAGTACATGACGATTTTTACTCCTACCCTTCCAAGCCTTGCAGGACTTATACTAGCTGCACCTACTACTAGCGATGCGAAGACTATTGGCATAACTAACATCTTCAGAAGTCTAACGAAGAGGTCTCCAAAGGGTTTGATGTACGTTTTCACAGCTTCTTCATATCCATAGTGGCCCATAATTAGACCAAATATTGCACCCAACACAAGACCAATAAGTATCTTTTGCAAAACAGGATATTCGAGGTATCTTTTTAACAAGCCCACTTTTGCACACCTCCCAACATGTGTGTATCGAGGCATAATATTGGACAAGAAAGTTATATATTTATTTAAATACGCTGATGTCTATTCGTGGGCAAAATTTTACAAAAAGTTGGCAAAAATAAATAAAGTATCAGCCAGCTCACCCACTCATCACAGATCAGAGGGGTTGGCCTCATCATCTACTATTAAGCGGTCAGATACCCTAGGGTTCATCACTTTTCAGGTCTAGCAAACTTCATCATCCCTTTTTCATCGCATAGTCTTTGATTATTGCTTTAAATATAAAAAGAAAGAAAGCTCAACCATGTATCTCCCTGATCCTTT
The DNA here is from genome assembly GCF_030153625.1 of Pyrococcus sp. NCBI lineage: Archaea > Methanobacteriati > Methanobacteriota > Thermococci > Thermococcales > Thermococcaceae > Pyrococcus > Pyrococcus sp. The sequence goes on from NZ_JASKLM010000015.1 coordinate 5,526, forward strand.
CCTTCACTATCTGACTCACAAGCTTTCCATCTGCTTTGCCCCTGATTTTGGCCATTACTCTCCCCATTATTAGTCCCATGGCTCCCATTCCCTTCTCTTTTATGACATCTACGTATTGGTTAATTATTTCATCAATTATCTTCCTAACTTCTTCTTCGGTTAGCAAGGTTAAGCCCTTTTCTTGTGCAACTTCTTCGGCTGTTTTCTCTGGATGTTGAGCTAACTCTTTGAATATTTCTTCAAAAGCTTCCTTGGCAATTTTTCCTTCTAAATACAGTTTGAAGGCTCCCTTTATATGCTCTTCTGTAATGTTCTCGATTGGGACTTCTTTTCTTAGACCCTTAAGAACAACCGCCAGAATGGAAGCTGCGAGTGAAGGTTTCACACCCATCTCAATTAGCTCTTCAAATAGCTCATCTCTCTCATCGTCAACAATTGTTTGGGCCATACTTTTGTCAATTTCAAACTCCTTAACGTATTTTTCAACTTTTGCTTGTGGTAGCTCTGGCAAGTTTTCTTTTATTCTTTTCTTCATTTCTTCTGTTATTCTTATTGGTGGAATGTCAGTTTCTGGATACATCCTTGCCTTCCCAGGAAGGGGTCTCATGTATTGAGTGTTTCCATCTGGAAGGGCCCTTCTTGTCTCTTCTGGAACTCCGATTATTGCTTCTCTTGCCCTTATTATAACCTCTTTTAGGGCTTTCTTGGCTATTTCCTCTTGGGCGGCAACAAGGACAAACGCATCTTCCTCTTCCAATTCAAGTAGTTTTCTAACCTTTTCTACCTCCTCCTGGGTTATTCCATAGTTTGGAAGCTCATCGCTGTGGAATATTCCAGGCACGTACTTCTTAGCTCTATCTGCAAATTCTGTTCCTAACCTCCTTCCTGGTTGGATTTCCATTCCTATTAATCCCTTGAACTTGGGGAGTTTTATTGCGAGAACTTTTCCTCCTTTCTTCAAAATTCTTGCGATTATTTTTGATTTTGTGTCTTTGAATATATCTGTAACATCGTAAAACTCTTCCTTTATGTCTTCTGGTGTAACTCCTCTCTTCCTGAGCTCATCTCTAATCTTGAGCAAGTTGAGCTGCCTTTGAACTTCTCTCTCAATGATCACTGGAATCATGTCGAGCTCTTGAACTCCCTTTATTTCAATCCTGGCTCCACCTTTTATTGAGACGTTTAGATCTTGTCTTATTGTCCCCAGCCCTCTCTTTACCTTTCTAGTGGCTCTCAGAGCATCTCCAATGAACTTTGCAACTACCTTAGCCTGCTCTGGGTGGTGAATATCTGGAGTGGTGCTTATCTCTACAAGGGGAATTCCTAGTCTGTCAATCCTGTAGATGACTTCCCTATCCCTTGTTTCGATAATTCTTGCGGCATCTTCCTCTAAACATATAGTTGGGATTCCTACGGTCCCCCAGGGGGTTTCGACTTTTCCATCAGTAGCTATTATGGCTGTTCTCTGGAATCCTGAAACATTTGAACCATCTATGACTATCTTTCTCATATAATAGACTTCATCAACTGGTTTAGCGTTTAGCAAGTATGCTATCTGGAGAGCAACTTCTAAAGCTTCTTCATCTGGCCCCCTTGGAGGCTCTTCATCCATATAAACTAGATCGCCAAGTTCGTTGTTTGCCTCATAAATGTAAGTTCTTCCCTTCTTGAATTCTTCAAGAGCAGCTGGATCAATCTCCCCAAGTTCACTCATTGTAGGTCTTAGTCTTCTCTTAAAAGTAAAGTCAACGTCATCACTAAGCTTACTTGGAACTGGAGAGAAGAGCTTTTTGGTATCTAGTTGTCTATGAATCTCCAATCCTACTTTAAGTCCTACCTCTTCATAATTTATTTTCTCCACTTTTCCTCCCCAAACAATGTAAAGAATAGAGGGGGTTAAAATGAGTTGCGATTTACTCTCCCCAAGTTACATATTCATAGTAGCTCTCGTCCAGTATCCTAGTCTTTTCTTGTTTTTCTAGAATTACCACTTCTGCTGTGGTGCCTTCTTCTAGCTCTACACTCTCGATTGGTCTAAACACACCTCTTTCATAAACAACCCTGACCTTCATATTTATCCCCCCTTAGTTAATCCTAGAATTTCTTTGGTATATTGCCTTAGTTGTATATAAATTTTTTGACATTTAACACATAAAAACTAAATTTTTTGAAGAAAATGTTAAATGTGAAGAAAATGTTTCAAATAAGGAAAGTGTTTGGTTTAGTATAGGGGGTTATTTCCCCAGCATAGTTTGTGAGCATCATTTTCTTAGCTTCCCTTAAGTCATTTGTATGACCGAGAACCCACATTAGCTTTACGTAGGCAGTTTCTGGAAGCATGTCTTCACACGGTATAACCCCTGCCTTAAGCAACTTTCTTCCAGTTGCATAGACGTTTAAGTTCACCCTCCCATAAAGGCACTGGCTCGTCATGCAAACTGCCACTCCCTCATCAACCGCCCTCTTTATACTTGGAATGAGATCTGAGGGGGTATGCCCTAGTCCAGTCCCCTCAATTACTATTCCTTTATACCCCTTATCCACTAAGAAGTCGATTAACTCTGCTGACATCCCAGGATAAACCTTCACTAGGGCAACTTTTTCTTCCAGCTTATCATCAACCCAAACTTCTCCCTCGCTTCTCTTCCTGTAATCGTCTCTAAGGAATTCTATTTTTCCATCACTCCATATCTTGGCTATGGGAATGTCGTTTATACTCCTAAAAGCATCTCTCCTTGAAGTATGCATCTTCCTAACCTTTGTTCCTCTATGAGCTAAGCAGTAAGTATCGCTTGTCTCTCCGTGCATAACTACCATAACCTCAGCAGCATCGCTTACTGCCATTCTTGTGGCACAAATAAGATTCATAGCAGCATCACTACTAGGTCTATCGCTACTTCTCTGTGCTCCAACTAAGACAACGGGCTTTGTTAAGTTTCTCAACATGAAGCTCAGTGCTGCTGCAGTGTATCCCATTGTATCTGTTCCGTGGGCTATCACAACTCCTTCGTTTCCAGAATTCAGAGCCTTTGCCGTTTCATGAGCAATCTCAATCCAATGTTTAGGCTTCATGTCCTCACTAAATATGTTGAAGAGTAGCTTAGGTTTTATGTTTGCTATCTCAAAAATTTCGGGAACAGCTTTTGCAAGTTCCTCAGCTGTAAATGCTGGATAAACAGCTCCAGTCTCGTAATCTATTCTACTAGCTATAGTCCCTCCAGTTCCCAGGATAGTTATTGTGGGTAACTCTTTCCTAGGCTCAAGTTCTGCTTTGAAGTGCACTTCGGGCTTAGCCTTAGCTTTTTCTATCACATTTATTTCTTGTATCTTTTCAATTGCAATACCAATGTTATACCCATTGTCAAGCTTTATTACAACCGTATCTCCCTCTGAGAGCTCGTAAGGGGGCATTACTATTCCTTCATATTCTACTTTTTCTCCGTCTTCAACTTTAATAATCCTGACATAGTCGCCCACTTCAATTCCCTTTTGTTTAAGAAACTCTTCGACTCTCATTTATACCCCCTGCGTATTTTTGCAATTAACTCTTATAAAGGTTGGATATTAAGTTTCTTTTATGGGAATAATATTTGGAGGCTCATCTTTTGGAATAGTTGAAGGGGATTCGATTAGGCTATTTATGTACGACACCGAATTTTGTGAAGTCTATACTCAGGTTAAAGGAGATGTTGTTTTTAGAAGGATTAGAAAACTGAAAGGAAATAAGTATCTAGAGAAAATTATTGTGGCAAATCCTAACAAGCATCCAGTTGATTTTGAAGTCATTGTTAATGTTACTTCAAAGTTTAGAGATGTTTTTGAGGTTAGGAGAATAGCAACTCCCGTTAATAGAGAAATATCAAGAAATAAGTTTGGGTTCGAATATAGGGGTAGGGATGGAGTGGTTAGGAAAGTCATAGTATTGACCGAAGGACTTAGTGGTTCTCTCCCTCCCTATTCTTGGAGAACGGCTAAGGTAAAGATAACTCTTCAAGCTTCTGTACCAGTGATTCACGATCCCTCATTTCCACAGATAAGGGCGAGTGGATTGTATGGATTATTAAAGAAGGCTCTAGAACACTTAAGAGCATTAAGCGTCGAGATTACTGGGAATAAAACATTATTTGCTGGAATTCCAGACTTTTTCTGCGTTTTTGGCAGAGATTCAATAATATCCTCTCTCTTTTTGCTCCCTTATGATCCAAAGTATGCTAAGGGAACTTTATTTGTGTTGGCAAAGCTCCAAGGTGAGAAATTTGATCCTAAAAGGTTGGAAGAGCCTGGAAAAATTCCTCATGAATATAGGCTTGGAGAACTCTCGCTTTCTGGGAATTATCCTTTTTCTCCGTATTATGGTTCTATCGATGCGACTCCTCTCTATCTTATCCTTGCTGGTGAGTACTACAGATGGACCAAAGATCAAGAGACAATAAAAAAGCTCAGGGAGAACTTATTTTCTGCTTACGAGTGGCTAATAAAGAAGCTTGAGGAAGGTAACGGTTTTTTAGTATACACTTATGCAAATCCTTACGTTCCAATGAATCAGGGGTGGAAGGACTCGAGAGAGGGAGTTCCAGATGAAGATGGGCTTCCCACAAAACCACCTGTGGCTCTTGTAGAGGTACAGGGTTATGCGTATAAAGCCCTTCTTTCTCTAGCAGAAATTTCAGAAATAATTAATCCTGATGAAAACTATCTTATCCAGCTTTCTAGAGAATTAAAAAAGAAGTTTAACAGGGAGTTTAAGGGAAAAAAGGGGTATAAGCTTGCTTTGAATTCAGATGTATTGGCCTCAAATCAGGGGCATTTATTGTTCTCTGGGATTGTGGAAGATCAAGAAAAAGTCATTGAGGCTCTCTTTTCTTCAGAACTTCTAACTAGGTGGGGAATTAGAACGTTGTCTGAGAAAGAAAAGGCCTACAATCCATTTAGCTATCATAACGGAAGCATATGGCCACACGACAACGCTATAATAGCTTTAGGTCTTTCAAAGGTTGGAGAGCTCGAAAAGGCGGAAGATGTAGCATTGAGAGTTCTAAGAGCTTTCTTGCGGTTGAATTCGTTGCCCGAGCTCTATGCGGGTGTTGATGCTCCAGAACCATTTATAATTCCCAGAGCAAATGAGCCTCAAGCATGGAGTGCGTCTTCCATATTTGCATTTATTACGGCCTCATTAGGAATTACTCCCAAAGGAGTCTCAAGAGAAAACACTAAGCTTCCAAACCTTTCAATTTATCCAGTTATTATAAACGGGAAAAAGCATAAACTGGCAATAAAAAATGGAGAAATCAAGATTTCAAGAATTTCTTAACTTCGATTGGGTCGCTTAGATCTATTCCTTCGATTCCCCAGATTTTAGTTACATATTCTATCTCTGCAGTGTAATCCCCTGGGACTAGTGACAGATGGTTAGCTCCCATAACCCTTATAAAATCTTGTGAGTCGAGAGGATTTTTAATTGCTGTGTGCGGCCACTGTTTCCCCCATTTGAGCTTTCTTTCAATTTCTTCCGTTATCTCAACTCCTTCCGTAAAGAAGTAAAGGAGATAGTATTTTCCGTTTCTTCTTATTAGTCTAGCAACGGTGAATTCTGCAGGGGGAGTTCTATAGGTTAACGCTCCCCCACTCTTTCCTTGGCACTGCCCTTGAATTGTTACCGCCCTAAGGTTTTCATAAGCATCATCACTTAGCCTTGCATAGTAGAGGGAGGAAGCTCCACAGTTCGCTATTATCACAATTTCATCGTCTACGTACTTTATATCTCCAAAGAGTGGCGGTTTCCCGCTTAAATAGTACAGCAAAGCTGAGGAAATGGTTCCCTTTATATCTCCTTCACAGGTAGCAGGGATTATTGGCTTTTCTCCAAAGGCATCTTGGTTAAAGGGGAAGAAAGCTGGGATTGTACATGCTGTGACACCGTAAACCTCACTCAACTCAGGCTGACACTTTATTGAAATTCCGCTTACTCTTTCTTTTCTTTCCTCTACAATTTTCTTTGCTCCTAGGTAAAGCCTTATTTGTTTTTTAAGCACTTCTGGAGTTAGCATCTTATTGTCAAACTTCACATTTGTGTTCTTCATTAGCCAATTATAGAATTCTTCAACTTTTTCATCCTCAATACTTTCGCCTTCCTTTATTACTACGTACTGGTCGAGAATTATGAAGTCTCCTACAAACTTCTTTAGTCTTGGCAGATCGTCCATTAAGTGTTCCATTCCCAAGGTGTATGTTCCTCCGAACAATAATAGAGCCCTTTCGGAGAGTGCTTTTATAGCTTCACTAGCCCTTGCCCAGGCTTTTACTAGCTCCACATCCCCAATGACTCTGGAGTGTCTGATCGCGTATTCGTTCACTGAACTTTCCCAAAGAGAAGCTCCAACTGAAGTTACACATGTAGCTCCAGCCCAATTTGGATCGCCATCACTATAAAGTAGTATGGGTACATTTGCCTCTTTAATGAAATATGTAACTAAATTACTCTCTGTCCAGTGCCAGAGACCAAGAATGACTCCGCTTACTCCTTTTGATTTAGCAATCCTACCCGCTTCAATTGCTTCCTCAACACTGTTAATTCCAAATATTTCCTCAGAATACTTTCCAAGTTCTGCATTTATATCGAGGATCTCAAACTCTTCACTCAACTCTTTCAGCAACTTTTCATGTTTTTCTTTAATTGCACTTTCTCTTTCGTGGGAGAGAGCGGTTTTCCTAGGGTCTGTAAAAGAGACAAGTCCTATCATTATGACACCTCCCTAATTTGTGGAGTTATACTCTTTAAATATGTATAGCAAAGAAAGGTTAGAGGTGATCGATAATGATTACTGCTTTCGGAGAAGTGCTGATTGATTTTATAGCAGCTGAAGAAGGGGACTTAGAGAATGTGAAAATTTTTGAGAAGCACCCAGGAGGAGCGCCTGCAAATGTTGCTGTGGGGGTTTCAAGATTAGGTATTCCATCATTCTTAGTAAGCAAGGTGGGAGATGATCCTTTTGGAAGATTTCTCATAAGGAGGTTAAAGGAGGAGGGCGTAAACACTGAAGGAGTTCTCATTGACAACGAGAAACATACTGGGGTGGTTTTTGTTCAATTAAAGGGTGCAAAGCCTTCTTTCATTCTCTACGACGAGGTTGCTTACTTTAACATAAAATTGAGTGAAGTCCCCTGGGAAATACTGGAGAGCTCAAAAATTGTTCACTTTGGTTCTGTGTTACTGGCTAGAGAACCCAGCAGAGGAACAATGATAAAGGTCATTGAAACCCTAAAGGAGAAAAGCCTTGTAAGTTTTGATGTAAATATTAGGAAAGATCTGTGGAGGAGCGAAGAGGAGTTAGTGGAAACATTGAAAAGAGTCCTGTCCAATGTTGATATCCTAAAGTTGAGCGATGAAGAATTTAACCTATTAAAGGAGTATGGCTTAGAGCCTAGAGGGAAACTTATTACGGCCATTACTTATGGGGCCGAGGGATGTAGAATTGAGAGTGATGAAGCGTCAATCTTTGTTCCTGCCTATAAAGTTTCTCCCGTAGATACTACTGGGGCTGGAGATGCCTTTGTTTCTGCCCTTTTAGTAGGGCTTCTAGCCCTAGACAAACAAAAACTTGAAGAAAGCGATATGTTCCTTCTTGGCAAGTTTGCAAACCTTGTCGCTGGCCTCTCAACTCAGAAAAGAGGAGCTTGGAGCGTTCCCAGGAGAGAAGAGTTGGAGAAGTACGAGGAGGGGAGAAAAATTTTTAGCTTAATAACTCTCTGACTCTCCTTTCAAAGTCGATGAATCTAGGAACTCCAATGAATTCAACTCTGTTATTTATGAGAATTGTAGGCGTTCCTAGAATGTTGTGCTCCATTGCCTTTCTTCTTCCTTCTGGAGTTGCTACACTAAGCTCTCTTACAATGACTCCCGGGTATTTCTTTTCTATTTCTCTGGCCATCTGAACAGCAATTGGACAGTAGGGACATCCTGGGGCAGTGATAACCTCAATGATGACTTTCTTTTTTGGCTTTCTCTCCTCTATTATACCCATTCTTTTCATTAGCTCTAACATTTTCTTTCTTCTTATCATCTCGAGCTCATCCATTTTCTCTCCCCATGTTTTGGTCAACAGAAGAACTTAATAATCTGTTTGTGAAGAAATTTTCATGAATTCTTGAATTTTAGAATCACGAACTCTTTGTAGTCCATGACCTTCTGAAACCCCTTCTTTAGATAATATTGGTATGCGGGTAAGTGGGGAAAAGTCACGATATATATTTCCTTTCCTAATTCCTTTAATCTCTTGATTGCAAAGGTAAGAAGTTTGCTCCCGATTCTCTTTCCTCTGTACTTTTCATCCACCATAAAGAATTCGATTAGTCCGATATTTTTCTCCCTAAGTTCTTCTGGCACCCACCAAACTTCCTTTCCTTTTAGGTTGTATACCAATGCTACTGTTCCAATAATATTGTTATTGTCCTTAGCAACGTAGAGTTCATCAAATTCTTTTGTGAGCCTAAACTCTAAAAATGGCTCATAGATTTTCTTAAAGCCCTCAAAATCGTTGGGTTCGGGCTTTTTCTCTGCCCACTCTAGGGCGGGATACGCTCCATTTGTGCTTTGATAAACTCCAAAGACGAATTTTAGAAGGTCATCTTTTAGCTTGATTGGTTCATTAACTTTTTCAATTATCACTTTTAACACCAAGAGAATTAAAAAAAGAAAGGGGTATTAAGCTTTGCTTCTCAATACATTATTCCAGCTGAGGCTTCCCTCTATTAGCTCCTGTAGGGTAATTTCTTTTTCCTCTATAACTTCACCCTTAAGTTTTTCCTTTAGTTCTTCAATATTAACTTTTGAATCATCTATAACAACTTCCGCCACTTTTGCGTATGGATTTATGAACACTCTGTAAAATTCATCTCTCGTTGAGAGTTCATACTGGACGATTTTTGCTTCTTCTGGAGTTAAGTTAGTCGTGAATTTTATCCACTTCATCCTACCACCTCACTCAAAGTAGTTGACTATGTCAATGTAAGTCTTCCTGTAGAGCTCGCTGTTCTTCATTTTTTCGACGAATTCTCTTGTCCTGAAGTACTTGTCCTTCTTATAGTCCCAATCTGGGTGTAGCTTCTTCCACTCTTCCCAGGAATAACTAAATTGTCTCTGGACTTTGTCTCTATATATTTCTGGTATTACATTAAAGGTACAGAATGGAACTATCCTTCCATCGGGCATTGCATAGTGAATTACACATCTTTCAACTCTCTCCACATCGTAGTTGTACTCATCCATGAAGTGCATCATTCCCAGGAAGAGGGTCTTAGTGTGGAACTGTCCTAAGGCATCATAGTTTCCATGCATGAATGCATTCTTAATTAGTCCAAGTACATCTAACCCTTTTGGTGCATACTTTTCGTCATAGAACTGCTTGAATTTTATAAAGACTGTCTCTCCTATTGCTTTTAGCTTTGCTAAACCTTTGAATCTTGCTCTTTCTATTTCTTCAGCCTTCTCAACTAAGAATTCAACAAATCCTTCTACATCTATGAACCTGGGAATTGGGATAACCTTCTTCTCCTCTTTGTCGAGAAAAACATAGGTTGCAGCTCCACAGGCATAGTGGCTGGTCATATAGTAGTGCTTTCCTGTAAATGCTTCGAAGAACCTAGCTATGTAACCCGCTATTGGAATTGGGTACCAGTCATCTCTAGATATAGCCCCATTTGTTTGCTCTTCTATCTTCTTAATTGCTCCTGCAATCGTTATTCTGAACCTCTGCCTCTCCTTCTTGGGTACCCTACCAACTAGGGATATTGGCTGGAAGTTTACTCCTCTAACTATGTCAAGATGATTAAGTCCGAAGTTTATTATAGCCCCAGCTTCGTGGTCATTGACATTTCTAATTAGTGTTGGGACTAGAACTATTCCGGGGCCACCGGCTTTTCTCACGTTTTCAAATATCAGTGGAATCTCCCAGTGATTCTTCCAGTTAGTTTGAGGCGTCATTCCATCATAGCTCAAGTATAGAGTGTTTACTCCTGCTTCTCTTATCTTCTTAACTAATTCAGGCTCAAATGCTAGTCTTATTCCATCGGTGTTTAGCTGAACGTGGTCGTATCCTTCCTCTTTGGCTATCTTTATTATTTCAATTAAATCGTCTCTTAAAGTGGGCTCTCCTCCAGTGAACTGGACTGCGTTTGCTCCAATTGGGTTTTCCTTCTTTGCATTTCTTAGCATCATCCTTATTTGCTCTAGAGTTGGCTCGTATACTGGTTCTCCTTCTCTTGCATAGAAGAAGCAGTACCAGCAGCTAAGATTACACCTGTTTGTGAGGACTATGTTGAGAAGGTTTGTGTGAGATCTATGTCTTGCACAAAGGCCACAGTCAAAGGGACAGTTAATTCCAGTATTAGGAACATTTACTGAGAATAGCTTTTTATCTTCGAACTTCCATCGTAGAAATCTATAATATAAGTCAACATCTTCAGAATATAAGTCTGTAATTATACCTTCGGGACACTTCTTCGTTATCCAGACCATTCCATCCTTTTCCCAAACGACTGCGGGAACTACTCTCCTACTCTCAGGACAGAGTGAGTAGGTTCTATGGGGGAGTGGTTCTCCGTAACCTCGATTTGCATTTTTTAGCATTTCTTCAAATTCCTCTTCACTTATCTCGGGAAATTCTATTATTTCCCGCATTCTTTTAGTTAGTGCTTCGAACTCTTTCTCACCACTCGGAACTTCCCCAGCACTTAAATTCTCAGCCATGTTACCACCTGAAGACCTATACCCCCTTCTCCCTATAAAAGGTTTTGCCTATATTTGAAACTAAATTTTCATATGTATGAAATTTTGATTTCATAATCTCATGTTTAAAACAAGATGGACAAAGGCAAACATTTATAAGATTTCGTTGTTAACCAATGGTGTAAATTATTGCAAAATTTTTCATTCAAAACTAGGGGGGCTGTGAATGGAGGAAGCAAGTTCAATTAGCAGGTATCTGTACACTTTCATAGTCCTGTTCATAATTTGGCTATTCTTGACAGCAAGTCTTGATCCTCAAGAACTGACAATTGGAGCTTTGTTCTCTGCAATAGCTGCACTCTTCACATATGAAATCTTCACAACTAGGGGATTGGCAAATCTTCATCCTAAAAGAGTCCTCTACTTTATTGCATATATTCCTTACTTCTTGTGGGCCATGATTATGGCAAACTTAGATGTAGCATACAGAGTGCTCCACCCAAAGAGGCCCATAAACCCAGGAATAGTGGAGTGTAAGACAACGCTCACCAACAACGTGGGCAAGATGGCGTTGGCAAATTCGATAACCCTGACTCCAGGAACAATAACTCTAGATGTTGATGGAGATAAGTACTTTATTCACTGGATAGATGTCAAAGATTCCTCCGTTGAGGGAGCTTCTGAGCACATAACTAAACCTTTTGAAAAATTCTTAAGGGTGATTTTTGAATGATAGGGGTTAACATATATCTCCTCCTAATTGGAGTAGCAACACTTCTCAGCATGTACAGGGTATTTAGAGGGCCAACAACCGTTGATAGGTTAGTGGCTGTAGATATTATGACCACCATAACAGTGGGGCTAATGGTTCTCTTCGCCTTATACTACAGGAGGATAATCTTTCTGGATGTTGCTTTAGTATACGCGATATTGTCATTTGCGGGAGTTATAGCCTTCGCTAGATACTTGGAGGGAGGCCTATGAGTGTTCTCTCATTAATAGGAGAACTCCTAGTACTTTTTGGGACGGTATTTTACCTTCTCTCAACGCTTGGTCTAATTAGAATGCCAGATGTTTACAATAGAATGCAGACTGCAACTAAGAGCGCAACCTTAGGTTCTCTTGGCGTAATAATTGGGACTGGAATTTGGGCCCTGGGAGAAGGGTTCAGCGTTGCATGGCTGACTAAGGCTATCGTGATTGCAGCATTTTTACTCTTAACAAACCCAATTAGCGCTCATGCATTGATTAGGGCAGCTTACAAGTCAGGAATTCCCCTCTGGGAAGGAAGTGTCGTGGATAAGTACAAGGAGCATCTTGAAAGAAAGAAAAAGGAGGAGGGTGAGCAAGAATGAACTGTATAGTTTGTATTGAATATATAATTGTCGCCCTCATGATAATTTCAGCAATTTTAGCAGTCGAGTGGAGAGACCTTTTAGCCTCAACGGTTGGCATGGCTGCAGTGAGCCTTTTCGCATCAATTTTGTTCTTCTTCCTTCAAGCTCCAGACGTTGCAATGACTGAAGCAGCTATAGGTGCTGCTTTGAGCGCTGCGGTCTTCATATTTGCGATTAAAAGAACCTACAGATACGAGACCGAGGAAGAGGAGAAACTTGGTTGGTGGGTGAGGTGGTAGGTATGCTCAAGAGAGTTCTCGCAATACTCACGATCCTTGTAATTGGTTATTGGCTTGCCCAAGGTTTAGCAGACGTTCCTTTTGGCCAGGATAAGATGGTTGTTGGCAAGTACTACCTTGAGCATGTAAAAGAAGAGACTGGTGCCGTTAATGCCGTAACCGCAGTTGTGGTTAACTACAGAGGACTTGATACCCTAGGTGAAGTAACTGTTTTGTTCATAGCTTCTACTGGAGTTGCGGCCTTATTGTGGAAGAAGAAGAGGGAAAGAACAGCGAAGACGGAAGGTTCTGTGGTCTTAACGACGGGAGCTAGGCTGTTATTTCCATTCATAGCGTTATTTGGAATGTACATTTTCATTCATGGTCACCTCACCCCGGGTGGAGGATTCCCAGGAGGAGCTACAATAGCTACGGCATTCCTGTTGATGTATCTGGCTTTCACAATCTATGAGATCCCACACAGGGGCTTTGAAGTCACAGAAGGACTCGCAGGAATGGGCTATGTTATTACAGGACTAATAGGTCTGGCAATAGGTGGATACTTCCTCTTTGATTGGATTTGGCAAACATGGGGATGGGGACATGAGAACATAGGTAGACTCTTCAGCGGAGGATTCATACCAATAATTTACACTTTGATTGGCATAAAGGTGGGAACGGAGCTCAGTGGAATCGTGGACAACATGCTCAAGGAGGAGGTGAAAGAATGATCTCCTCTTACTATTTCGGTGCAATAAGCCTCATTCTCATCGGTCTCTATGCCGTGCTAGTTAAGAAGAACCTGCTAAAAATCCTTATAGGCCTGAGTATCATGGAGACCGGAGTTAATCTTCTACTCATCAGCATTGGATACGTTTCTGGAAAATCTGCGCCAATTCTAAGTGAGGGTGTAACAGCTAGCAATGCAGTTGATCCTATTCCTCAAGCATTAGTCCTAACGGCAATAGTCATTGGTGTTGCAACCACTGCAATGGCCCTTAGCGTTGCTATTCTATTGTATGAAAAGTATGGAACCCTCAACATAGAAGAGATAAGGAGGTTGAGAGGATGAGCCAGGTTGCAGCTTTGTTGATAGCTCTTCCTCTCATCAGTGCATTCTTCGTTCCCGTATTAAAGCAGATAGGAAAGTCTCTAATTAAGCCATTCCTCGTCATAATAACTTTGCTCCAGACATTAATTGCTAGCTGGGCCTTTGTTCAAGTTTACTCAACAGGAAAACCAATTATAATCTATGCTGGTGGATGGAAACCTCCAATTGGGATTAACCTATACATAGGTCACTTTGCGGCGTTGTTCATATTAGTAATTGCGGTAGTGAGCTTTCTAATGGCCCTCTTCAACTTTAAAGCAGTAACTGTTGAGCCAATTGACAAGTATGCAATGCTCTTCCTACTTTTACTCCTGGGAGCTACAGGGATGATCGCTACAGGAGATATCTTTAACCTCTTTGTCTTCATGGAGATTACAGCCATTTCCGCTTATGCACTAACTGCGTATAACAAGACTGGCGAAGCTGCAGAGGCATCTATGAAATACATAGTCCTGGGAGGAATTGGTTCAAGCTTCTTCTTGGTAGGTGTAGCCCTCATCTATGGAGCAACAGGAACGTTAAACATGGCCCACCTGGCAATGCTTGCTAATGACATTAACCCGACAGTTGTTCAGGTAGGATTGGCTTTGATAATCTTTGGATTGGCAGTCGAGGCAGAACTCTTCCCACTGAATGCTTGGGCACCAGATGCCTATCAAGCAGCTCCTCACCCAATTACCGTAATGTTTTCAGCCTTTGTAGTTAAAGCGGGCCTATATGCAATGGCCAGAATCCTCTACTTGTTCAAAGATGTTTTTGGCTGGTCTTCTCTAACTAAGCTATTAATTGCAATGGCAACGTTGACGGTTGTATTTGCCGAACTATCAGCCTTGAGGCAGAAGAACGTAAAGAGAATGATTGCATACTCAAGTATAGGCCAAGTAGGCTTAATAGCACTTGCCCTTTCCCTGGGAACTCAAGAGGGAGTTAGTGCTGGAGTATTTCACATGCTTAACCACGCCATAGTAAAGACAATGATGTTCATGGCCATTGGATATGTGGGAATTACCTTGGGTGGAACAATGATTGAAAACTTCGAGGGTTTGGGCAAAAGAATGCCATTAACGTCCTTGTCACTAACCATTGGAGGAATAGCCACCGTAGGAGTTCCATTGTTCAACGTGTTCTGGAGTAAACTTAGAATTATCCTTGCAGCAGCCCATGAAGGAAACCTGTGGCCTGTGGCTTTGGTTCTCTTCGCTAGCGTAGTAGAGGCAGTTTATTACTTCAGGTTAATTCACACAATGTGGTTCAAAGGAAAGAGTGGGGAAAGAATTCCCGAGGGGGCTATTGCAATTGTCCTCTTACTATTGGCGATGCTCATCATAGTCATAGGAGTGTATCCAACGCCATTCTGGAACTTGGTGACGAAGGCTGGAAGCGATATTGTGGAGGTTAGTAAATATGTTGCAAATGTACTTCCGGGGGTGAAACTATGAACGAGCTTCCTATAATCCTATTATCACCCCTCATAGGTGGAGCATTGGCATGGCTAATTAGAGTGAAAGGAATTAGAGAAGCGATTGGTGTAGTTTCCTCAGCTATCCCCTTATATTTCCTAATAAAACTCTATCCTGCTCTAGAGGGTGAGCCCATTAGGTATTCCTTGAACGTTGGAGGCTTCGAGCTAACCTTAGCTCTCAGTCACATATCTTGGATATTTGCCATGATAGCAGCAGTTGTCGGCCTTTCTGCAGTCCTAGGATTAGTATCAACAGCAAAGGACAGCAATGAATGGCTCTTTGCTCTAATGAGCCTAGCAGGGGCACTAGGCGTGTTCTTGGCAAATGACTTTGTCGTATTCTTCCTCTCCTGGGAAATAATGACATTTGCCAGCTTTATGATGGTATTTAAGTACAATAGGCATGCTTCACTAAAGTATTTCGTGCTGAGCATTGCCGGTGCTTATGCAATGTTATTGGCTATAGGAATAATCTACGCCAAGACGGGAAGTCTCAGCTTCCCAGAAATTTCAGCAATATTTAGGCAGGATGCAATGATGGGAATGATGGGTGGAGGAGGAGTCTTTACCAAGACTGAAACTCTCCTAATCTACGCTCTGTTCCTAGTGGCCTTTGGTGTTAAGGCTGGAATGTTTCCGCTTCATGTCTGGGCTCCCGATGCATACAGTGAGACAAACCAAAGTTATACTGCAATGTTCAGTGGAGTTCTCAGCAAGACTGGAGTTTACGGATTCTTCTTGCTGTATCTTCTAATGTATGGTAAACTAGCAATAACTTTGGGCAATGTGAGAAGTGCACCAACATTTGGCTACATTATTGCTTTCCTTGGTGGATTGACGATAATGGTTGGTGGAATTTTAGCAGCTTTGCAGGAGGATATAAGGAAGCTCTTTGCATACTCCAGTATTAGCCAGATTGGTTACATATTAATAGGATTAGGAATAGGAACTCCCCTAGGAATAGCAGCTGCAACATACCACGCAATAAGCCATGCTCTCTTCAAGGGATTGTTCTTCCTCATAGTTGCTACTATAATTTACAGAACTGGAAAGACAGAATTCAAAGATTATGGCGGATTGGCAGAAAAGATGCCCATAACCTTTGCAATGGCTTTCGTCGCAATATTAAGCCTAGCTGGAATTCCTCCAATGGCTGGATTTGCAAGCAAGTGGCTTATATTTGAAGCAGTTATAAGCAGAAACTTACCGATTTTAGGCGCAATGGTCTTCTTCGGAAGTGCGATAGGTTTCGTCTACCTTATAAGATTCACATATGCTGTTTGGTTTGGCCAGAGGCCTAGCGACCTAGAAGATGTTAAAGATGCACCACTTCCTCTTGCAATAGGAATGGGGATACTCGCAATCCTGAATGTTATCTTTGGTGTTGCTCCGGGACTTGTGGCTAGAGAGCTCAACAAACTATTCAGCAATCCTCCGATCGGAGGAACAATCTGGGAGCTTGACTTGGGCTTTGGAAGGTACAACGGATTACTACTCTCAATATGGCTCGTCATTGGACTAATAATTGCAGCAATACTTTACTTCATGGGAGCAGGGGTTAGAAAAGTTCCAGTCACCGACACTTACCAGTCTGGTAACCCAGTGACAATGGAGTACAACCTAACCATAAGAAGGAACTTCTTCTTGCCACTCAAGGAAGCAATGGCGTTCTGGCTTAAAATGAGCTTTGACAGGTTATATCATGACATATGGAAGGCGATTGAAGAGTTAGCGGATTTGGCGAGGAGTTATGTGTATAATGGAAACATTCAGGCATATGCGTGGTACTTAGCAATAATCCTCCTAATATTGGTAGCTATGGGGGTGTGACAGATGATTGGGGTTTTCCTTAGGGCTCTCTTAATCATTATTTATGCAACGTTTGTTGGGTTCATATTCATGGGAATCATAAGGAAAGTAACCGCCAGAATACACAGGAGAATAGGCCCACCAATTTACCAGCCAATCATTGATACCCTTAAGTTCTTTGGAAAGAAGGAGAACATAACTCATGGTCTAATTTACGACTTTGGAATTATATATGCTGTTGGAGCCACTATACTCGCCCTGATGTTCATCCCATTAGGGCCAATAAGCGTTCTTAGAGCGTATGGAGATCTAATCCTAGTAACTTTTCTCTTAGAAATTCCAATGCTTGGTATAATGTTTGCTGCAATGAGTTCTGGCAATCCTTATGCTGGGATAGGTGCACAGAGAGCTCTATTAACACTCTTAGCAATCCAAGTTCCATTAGGACTCGCTATAATTGCCGTAGCTGAGTACTATGGAACATTCAGCACTTACGAAATAGTCATGGCTCAACAAAAGATGGGATGGAGCATATTCCACCTACCATTGCTATTGGCTGCAATAGCTTATGACATTGTTCTTCAAGCGATGTTTGGAAAGGAACCATTTGACATCATGATTGCCCCTGGAGAGATCTCATTAGGTCCGATGGTGGAGTTTGGAGGAAAACACATGGGAATGCTTCAGATTCAGCACGCAATGGCACTGTTCGCGGAGACACTATTCTTTTCAAACATATTCCTTGGAGGAGGTGTAGTCACAGCATTCGGCAGTCCACTCCTAAACACACTTGCAAGCTTAGCAGTTTTACTGGTTAAGCAGATTGCAGTATTGCTAATAGCGATATTTGTAGGGGCGATATTCCCAAGATTCACAATTGACCAAGCGGCGAAATTCTATTGGAAGTGGCCAACAATAATAGCTGCAATTGGAGCCATAATGGCTAGCTTGTGAGGTGAGGGGAATGGTTGATTGGAGGTTATTTGAGCCATTATTTAATTGGGCCAGAAAAAAGAGTCTTTGGATTGTTGCATTTTGTACCGGATGTGGTGGAATAGAGATGCCTCCACTAATGACCGCTAGATATGACTTAGAGAGATTCGGTATAATGCCAGATCCCAGCCCAAGACAGTATGACCTCTTCCTAATAACGGGTTATGTAACTCCAAAGACTCTAAAGAGAATAATTATAACCTATGAAATGGCTCCCGATCCCAAGTACGTTCTAGCTCACGGCTCTTGTCCAATTAACGGTGGAATATACTGGGACGCTTATAATGCAATAAAACAACTTGACAAGTACATCCCCGTTGACGTATATATAGCTGGATGTATGCCAAGACCCGAGGCTGTAATGGATGGAATAAAGAAGCTAATGGAAATGATTGAGAACGGAGAAGCTGATGGATGGAAGAGGTACAAGGAAAACTACGAGTGGTATAGAAAGAATCAGGATGAGCTATTGGGAGAGGGATGGAGAGAGAAAGAAGCTAGAAAATGGATTCCATGGTTAATGGATAAGAGGAAGGAGGTTAAAGAATGACGTGGGAAAAGGGAGAAGAGATTGTCAAGCAGATACTAGAGAAAGCTCCATACGCAGAAGGAAAAGTAAGGAGAGAAAGAAGGCTAGAATTTAGAGTTCCAGCAGATAAGATTAGAGACTTCCTTAGGATTATGAAGGAGTCGAACTTCCCATTAATGCTTCAGATAACCGCAGTTGACTGGCCAAAGGAGGGGGAAATAGAGCTTGTTTATCACTTAATTAACGTTGAGTTGGGAACTCATGCCATGGTAAAGACAAGAATTCCCAGAGATTTAGATAAAGCTAGAATGCCAACTGTTAAGGATATTTATCCAGCAGCTGAAACATATGAGAGAGACGTTCATGACTTTTTCGGAGTTTACTTTGAGGGGAATGAAAAAATGGAGATGCCTTGGATATTAGATGATCCAGAGAGAGGACTATACCCCCACAGAAAGGACTTTGACATGCTTGCCTATGTGAAGAAGAAGTATAAGATTCTTGATAGATTCGACGAGGATAAGGATAAGTATGTGATCTGAGGTGAGAATTATGGTTAGTCAAGAAGAACTCATTAGGGAAGCGAGACAAAATGGAATGGAGCTGTATCCAATTGATAAAGATACCTATGAGTTGTTCTTTGGACCTCAACACATGGCAACTGAAAACTTTAGTATCATCTTAAAGATGGATGGGAACAGAGTTGTAAAGGCTATAGCTAATCCTGGGTTCCTTCACAGAGGTTTCGAAAAGTTGGCTGAGTATAGGCCTTGGTATACTAACATAGCTCTCCTTCTTAGAATTTGTGTCCCAGAGCCCGACGTTCCGGAGGCAATATACTCAATGGCAGTGGATGAAATAATTGGATGGGAAGTGCCAGAGAGAGCCCAGTGGATTAGAACTCTTGTGTTAGAGATGGCTAGAGTAACAGCATACCTCTTCTGGATAATGGGTTTGAGCTTTAAGCTAGGTGTCTACACAGCTGGGCAATGGGCTGCTGCTTACAGAGAGAGGTTTATGGCATTATTTGAGCAATTGACAGGAGCAAGAGTTTACCACATTTATACAATCCCAGGAGGAGTAAGAAGGGATATCCCAGGGGACAAGTGGTTAAGACAGGTTAGAGATACAGTGGAATACCTCAAAGATAAGCTTAAAGACTTTGATAATGTCCTCTTCGAGAACTACATAACTTACAAGAGGCTTGAGGGAATTGGAGTAATGGACAAGAAGTTTGCACTAGAAGAGGGGGTAACGGGGCCAAACCTAAGGGCAACTGGAGTTGCCTACGACGTTAGAAAATCTGATCCATACCTTTTGTATCCTGAGCTTGACTTTGAAATTCCAGTGTTGAAGGAAGGGGATGCACTTGCAAGAGTTTTAGTTAGAAGATATGAGCTTGAGCAAGATCTCTACATAATTGAGCAGCTCCTCGATATGGGACCACCAAGTGGGCCTTACAAGGTTCAAGATCCAAAACTGAAGAACCTTCCAAGGTTTAAAGTCCCGCCAGGCGAGGCCTTTGCTCATGTTGAGGCAACAAAGGGTGATTTTGGAGCATACGTTGTTAGCGATGGGGGACATAAGCCATATAGGGTGCACATAAGAGGCCCTAGCATTGCTCATGGTGTAAGAGTTCTTGAGCAACTTTTAGTCGGAGCGAGATTAGCTGATGTCCCTGCAATATTAATGAGTCTTGATAATTGTCCTCCAGACATTGATAGGTGAGGAAAATGGAGGAGGTAACATTTAGAATAGCTCCCGAGGAGAAGGTAAAGAAAAAACCTTCATTCCTCAAGCCTTGGTTTGGGCTGAAATATCTCTTCAAGAAACCTGTCACTATAAAGATTCCCTATGAATTTATAGAGCCAGCTCCAAGGTATAGAGGATTTCATACCTTGGACTGGAAGAAGTGCATTGGATGTAATATGTGTGGCCAGATATGTCCTGCTAGGGCAATAGAGATGACTTGGATAGAGGGAGAGAAGAGGCCACATCCAAAGATAGACTATGGTAGATGTACATTCTGCCAGTTCTGTGTAGATGTTTGCCCAACTGGAGCTCTAGGGTTCATAGAGACTTACATGCTCACCACAACTTGGAGAGAAGAAGAGTTGTTGCTTTATGATTGGGTTCCAATAGAACCGGAAAAGTTCAAGGAAATTCAAGAAAAATTCAAAGATTATAAGTTCCCAGTTGAAAAGATAGAGTTCAACAAAGAGACAAAGGAAGTAACCTACTACCTAAGAGATGGCACCACATTCAAATTCAAAATACTTGGTTATGGACTTAAGCCTCCAGTAAAACCCCAGCCCACAACAAAACAGCAAGAGGAAGAAAAGAAGGAATCAGGACAGTAATTTCTCTATCTCATCCCAAATTCTCTCTGCTAACTCTCTCTTTTTCATTTTTGGAAGTTCTTTTGTGAAATCTCTGCCAATTAATACTACTTGGTTTTCCTCGCTTCCAAAGGCTTCCAATGTGTTACCAACGACTAAGTCAGCCTTGGCCCTCTCAATCTGCCTTTTACCTTCTTCTATAAGCTTTTCTTTTGAAGTTTCTGCTTTAAATCCAACAAGAAAGACATTTGGTTGAATTTCCTTTATTCTATCAATGATTTTGGGATTTGGAACGAGCTCTATCGTTATTGATCTATCGCTTTTAATTTTTCCCTCTGCTTTAATTTTTGGCCTAAAATCGCTTACAGCAGCTGCCATAATAACTACGTCATACTTTTTACTCCTCAACTCATTTTCAATCGCTGAAAGCATTTCTTCCACTGTCTCAACTTCAATTTGATTTTCTACAAAGCTCTTTACACTTCCCTTTGTTCTTATGAGGGTAACCTCAGCTCCTCTAAAATCTGCTTCTTCAGCCAACGCTACTCCCATTTTTCCACTGCTGGCATTTGTTATGAATCTTATTGGATCTATGTACTCTCTTGTTGCTCCCGCCGTTACTAGGACTCTCTTCCCTTCCAATGTTTTTTTGTGGAGCTTTTTAATAACTCTGTAAACTATTTCATCAATGCTTGCAACTTTTGCCTTTCCCTCCTCAATTCTTGGTCCTATAAACTCAACGCCAAGCTTCTTTAACCTTTCAATGTTCTCCCTTACTATGGGATGCCTGTACATTGTCTCATGCATTGCTGGGGCTATCATAATTGGAATGTGGGGAAATGCTGTGGTCACGACTGTAGTTACTGGAGTATCATCTATTCCACATGCAATCTTACTAATTGTGTTGGCAGTGGCAGGACAAACCAAAATTAAATCTGCTTTATTCTCATGTTCCCCTGCTAACTCAACATGCTCGATAAATCCAGTGATCTCAGTTATGACTGGATTTCCCGTGGCAAATTCCATTGCATAAGGATGAATTATCTTGGTGGCTGCCTCACTCATCACTGCATGAACTTCGGCCCCATGCCTAATTAGTTCCCTAGCAAGCTTTACACATTCCACAGCTGCAATACTCCCTGGGATTGCGAGAACTATCTTTTTTCCAACTAGCTTTCGACTTTTTGTGGCGTAGATTAGCTTGACGTGGTGAAGCATTTTTCTTCCCTCAAAGATTAATTGTCGAAAGTTTAATTAACCTTTGCTTTTATTCTAGAAAGAGGTGGAAATAATGGAAAGCGGAAATACATCTCTTGGCTTAAACGAAAATGTTGAAGCAGCTCTAGCATATGCAGGGGCATTTATCAGTGGAATAGTGTTGTTGATTTTAGAAAAGGAGAGTGAGTTTGTGAGATTTCACGCCATGCAGTCAACGGTTACATTTTTAGGACTTCTAGCTCTAGATCTCCTTCTTGGCTGGATTCCCATATTTGGTTTTGTTTTTGATTTTGTGATTAAGATTGTAGCAATAGTGGCTTGGATAGTGGGTATTGTCAAAGCCTATCAAGGAGAAAGGTTTAAGTTCCCAATAGCTGGGGACTTAGCTGAACATTTCCTTCCAAAAGTTTAGGCACGAAATCCGTATAAACTTTTTTCCTTATTTTATCATAGGGTGAAATCCTAATGAGAGGAAAAATACTATCTTTTTTAATAGTTCTTACGCTACTTGCTCTTCCCACAACGGCTCAGTGTCCTTCTCTAGGAAGAACAGTTGTTCTCAAAGCACCAGCAGTTTCCATGACCTCAACCGGGGAAATGATTGGAGTACCAACTGAATTTGTCATAACAGTAGCTCCTGGAAGTGGCCATGTATACGTTGAAACTTGGCCATTGACGGAAGTGGATATGCAGGCCTCTGCAAGGTTAGCTGCAGAGATTGCAGGAGTTGTGACTGGAAAGGATATGAGCAAGTACGACGTCTTCATCCAGGTTAGAGCAGACTCTCCAATAATTGGAGGGCCTTCTGCAGGAGGAACAATGACTGTAGGAATAATTGCAGCACTAATGGGGTGGGATGTTAGAAGTGATGTGATGATGACTGGAATGATAAATCCTGACGGGAGCATAGGACCAGTGGGTGGAATTTTAGAAAAAGCCTCTGCCGCTCATCAGGCTGGTGCAAAGATTTTTCTAATTCCAAAGGGTCAAAGAATCCAAGTTGTCACAGAGACCCAGAAAAAGCAGATTGGGCCTATTACTCAGATAACAACTACTCAAAGAAAGGTAGATGTTGTGGAATATGCCCAGGAGAGATGGGGATTAAAAGTAATTGAAATCAGCGATATTTATGAGGCAGTGTACTACTTTACTGGGCACAAGCTTGAAAAGCCTCAACCTCCACAAAATGTTGTTATAAGCACTTCTTTCTTAGAGGGAGAAGCAAAAAGTGATTATGAAGAAACCCTCCAATATTACAATACAATTAGCAATAAACTAAAGAATAGTGAAGTGGGGTACACTACATATAGTTATTTAAAGGCTGCTTTAGACAATGCCAAATCAACGTTAGATAACGCTAAGAATGCTCTCGACAGTGGAAAATATTACACCGCCATGAGTCTCAGCTTTCAAGCTAGGATTGTCATTAGACATGTTGATTGGTATATAGACCTCTATGAAGGAAAAGACATTGAAGACATATTCTCTGAAGTTAAGGATGAGATTGACAGAATCGAAAGTTATATTTCAAACCTCACAATTAGAGGAGTAACAATGCTTCAGGCGGTAGCTGCAGCGGAAACGAGAATCGAAGAGGCTAAGGAATATCTAAAAGAAGCTCAAATTTCTTATTATAACCAAGATTACTGGAATGCAATAGGTGATGCGGCATACTCTTATGAAAGGGCCAGAACAGCTGAACTTTGGGCCGAGTTAGGAGAAAAATATGGAAGAGGAGAAGAAATATCGAGGGAAGCTATAAAGAAAGCGGCAAGAACTCAATTGGACAATGCACGATTAATAGTCACTTACATCACTTCAATGTTTGGAGAGCAAAATCTTCAAGATCTTGTAGACACTCTCAACAAAGGAGAAGCCTACTATGAAGATGGAAAGTACTCTGCGGCTTTGTTCTCTGCCATGGAGGCGAGAATTAGGGGAGAAGTAATTCTTAACACAATTGGAATTGACAATGTGACGGTCCTTAAGGAAAAGCTTGAAGACATCAAAGAAAGCGCTAAGGGTGCCATTGCCTTAGCACAGTCAGGTGGAACAATTCCTCTACTTTCAATGGCCTATTATGAATTTGCTGAAAGCTATGAAGCTAAAGGAGATTTAGAAGATCTTATAACAGCAATGATATTCTATCAATACGCTAGGGAAACAGCAATGATTTTCGTAAGCTGGAAGTCTCAAGAGAACACTGAAGTTTCAACAGAAACGGAGATTATAACAACATCTACCACCACTTCAACATCCACTCAAACCACCACTACTCAACAAACTACTACAACTACAGAACAAATTTGTGGTCCTGGGGTGCTAGTTGCATTGTCCCTTCTAGGCCTCGTCTTTAGACGCAGATTCTAATTCTTTTAATTTCTTTTCCATAATTTTTGGCAAGAAGTTTAGCTCTTTGAGGAGAATTATTTCCCAGTGAGCTAAGCTTGGACAAACTGTGCATCCTAGCCTATAAAAACCTTCGCAGTATAGGGGATGTAATTCGAGTTTGTTCATGAGTATATAGAGCTGAACCATTGCACCGCTCCAGAACTTTATGGGCATGATTTCCAGAATGTTTCCAACTGGAGTTTTTCTCTCAATTACTGGAGGCTTTAATCTTCTTCTTGCACTTTCCGAGTCTCTATCTCCCACCACTAACACGGGATCCCTGAACTCTGCCACTGCATTATATAGGGCCTCAACTTTCATTTTAGTACACCATCTGTTTGAGTGGGTGGGCAATCCAAACTTTTCTATTGGCATTGGAACTTTTGTTTCAATGAGATTTATCCCCAGCTTTTTGGCTACCTTTTCAATGTATTCATCAGTTAGAGGCATTTCATATTCCATCTTTACATAGACTGCAGTAACATCGTCAAACACCTTACTTGCAAGAATTAGAGCAGCTGTTGAATCTTTTCCTCCACTCCATGGAACAATTACATCCTTATCTTGAAACTTTGAAAGGAACTCCATGCTGGCTTTCTCAAATGCCTCTATGTATTCCACGTTCAGGGTAAGGGAATCTTCTAATGATACTGGCATGACTGCGGGGATTCTCCACTTTACATCTGTTGGTTTTCCAATAACTTTCTCGATTTCTGCAATCTTGTTTGGCCCTGAATAATATTCTTCCCTGTTCATTGTCTTTCTCAGCACTAATGCAAAGTCCCCTGGGTCTACACCCAATAGCTTTATCATGTTCCTTCTAAATCCCTTGCCAAAGGCAAAGTAGATGTCATAGTCTGGATGAAGTTCTATTCCCATTGTGTTTTGAGGATCAAAGAGGTAACCGTTATTTACCCAGGACACACCCAACCTAAATCTTGCCTTAATTTCTTCTATGTTCTCATATAGTTCATCAACTCTCATGTTTCTAACTCTCTTCGTCCTAAGAATCCTAGTGTAGTATGGTCCTTTAATTTCTCTACTCACATCTTCAGCAAGCTCTTTTTCTTTTTCCCCAAAGAGAAGAATTGGGATGTATGAGCTTTCCAGGGCCTCTCTTAGATTATCTACTACTTCTTCAAATTTTCTTCCTCCCCCTAAACTTGAAACTTTGAACCATCCTCCATAGTTTCTTTCATTTATGTATTGTATTGCCTTGGCATCTTTCCTAGCTCTAACTATTATGTTGAACATCAAAAGAGATATCAAGAAGTGGGTATAAAAAACCAACGATGAGATGATGAGAACTCCCTGATCTGAGCGGTGATGAGGACCGGTGATCTGAAAAATAGTAAAAAAGGGGTGTCACTTAGAAGCTTGCTTTTCAGCCTTTGCCTTATTCGCTTCTTCTAGCTTTTTCTTAATATCTTCTGCTTCTTCTGGGGTTAGGTAGATAAGCTTGGCATCATATTTGTCGTAGCTGGCCAGTAGGAATTCATCGCTCATTTGAAGAGCCGCCGTTGGGCAGACATCAACACACTGCTTACACATGACACATCTTCCTATCCATAGAGTGACCTTTCTTATTTCTGGGAGATAAACAAAGACTCCTGCAGGACAAACTGTTACACACATCCTACATCCTACACACTTATCCACATTGTATACTAGCTTTCCTCTGAAATCCTCAGGAACTGGAACTGGTTCAGTCTTTGGGAAAGGATTAGTTGCAGGTTTCTTGAAGAGGTTTTTAATTACGGTTGGGAGGAGCGGAAGTCTAATCATAGCATCACCCCCAATGCAAGAAGTAGAGCACCAATAACACTCGCGGTAAACACCCTAGTCCAGAGGAGATTTACTGCTTGGCTGATCTTCAGTCTGCCTGTTATAGTTCTGAATATCGTCTTGGAGACTAGAAGAACGATGAACACCTTTAGCGTGTGGAGCAAGAGGTTTATTAGGTATCCCTGAACACCTGGGATGTTAAGTTGCCATGGGAATAAAACTGCAACTACTAGTGAAGCCGCTATAAACTCTTTAATAGACTCGGCAAGTTTTATTATGCCCAGGTATCTTCCACTGTACTCTACTAAAGTCCCCTCTGCAATTTCTTGTTCTGCCTCTGGTATGTTAAAGAACCCAACCTCTATCTCGCTGGCTAGCCAAGCCATGAAGACGTATATTAATACAACTCCAGCGACCCAAGCGACTGGACCAAAATCCCATATGGTGTGTTCATATAGGCTCGATAAGCTGAAGGGTTTTTCAACACCAAGTTTTGATATCGCCCACATTACCGCAAATACTCCAAGCATCATCGCTGGCTCTCTTGACACTAATAGTGCGATCCCTCTTGCGGCACCTATTCTTCCGTAGGGACTCCCTGAGCTCATGACACCCACAACTAAGAAGAAGTCAGCTAAGGTCAAAAGATATATGA
This sequence comes from Pyrococcus sp., assembly GCF_030153625.1. Taxonomy (NCBI): domain Archaea; kingdom Methanobacteriati; phylum Methanobacteriota; class Thermococci; order Thermococcales; family Thermococcaceae; genus Pyrococcus; species Pyrococcus sp. The sequence goes on from NZ_JASKLM010000015.1 coordinate 32,156, forward strand.
AGACTATTATATCTCCCTTTGTCCCAAATATTGGTGGAAATCCTAGAGGGGTGTAGGCTAAAAGTGCTATTACTGTCGCAAGCATTAAAATTGGAGCTGCCTTAAACATGAAGTTTGCTGTCTTAGGTATTATTGTTTCCTTGCTCATGAGCTTAAGAAAGTCATAGAAGGGCTGTAAAATTGGAGGCCCTATTCTCCTCTGCATTCTAGCTACAAGCTTTCTATCTATACCACTAAATAAAAGTGAAACTACGGAAACGTAAATGTAAATGAGGATTAAGCCAATAACTCCATATACAATTTTCATATTCACACCCCCCTAGAACATCCAATTCCAGTAGGTGTAGGATCTCCCTTTACGTTTGGGTTGATCTCCTTTGTCTTTTCAATAGAAAGCTTTAATAGATCCTTTTCAGTTAGAACTACCTTCTTTCCTTCTTTTACTATGGCTACTCTGTCTGTACAGCTTAGACATGGATCTATTGAAGCTATGGCAACAACTAAGTCCGCAAGCTCATTTCCTTCTAGAGCCTTTGCGATTGTGAATAGATTCGGGAAGGTTGGCTCTCTTGGTTTCCACCTTACAGGCCCATCTCTTCCCTTTTGTCCTCTCACGTAGTGGACTAGCTCTCCTCTAGGAGCTTCGTACCTTCCTATTCCTTCTCCATCTCCAAGGAGCTTCAGCTTAGCTACTAAGATATTGTCTTTGGGGAATGTTTTTATCTTTCCTTCCGGCATCTGATCGAGTGCATGTTCCAGCAAATCTAAACTCATCCATAGCTCCCCAATTCTTACGGCCATTCTGTCATAAACATCTCCTCTGGCCTTTTCTCCAGTAACGTCTTCGGGCGTTACTGGTTTTATTCCCAGGTCGGGATAAACTCCTAGTTGCTCACTCCATCTAGAATCCTCTTTAATCCCACTTCCTCTCGCCGTTGGGCCAACGGCACCCATCTCTATTGCAAGCTTTTTTGGAACAACTGCAACATCCCTTAATCTTGCCTCAATTGTTGAGTCATGGAGAAAAACGTCTTCTATTTGTGGGAGAACCTCTCTGTAGTATTTTATCATATCCAAAATTAGTCGTTTTTGTTTCTCTCCTATATCCCTTCTGACTCCTCCAATGGTTACCATGGAGTAGTTAACTCTGTTTCCACTAACAGCTTCTAGGACATCCATTACTCTTTCTCTAGCCAACCATGTTAGATGGAGGACTGTGTCATATCCAATGTCGTGCCCCACTACTCCGAGATTCAAGAGGTGGGAGTGAATTCTCTCGAGCTCCCCCACTATAACTCTGATATATTCTGCTCTCTCTGGAACCTCTATTCCGGCCATCTCTTCAACAGCTCTTACGTATGTGTGGTTATGGGAAAAGGAGCAAATTCCACACATTCTCTCTGCCAGATACATGATCTGGACGTAGTTTCTTCTCATTCCTATCCATTGCACACCTCTGAGGTTATATCCAAGCTTTACATCAACGTTTACTATTCTCTCTCCATCTAGGGTTATGATGAACTTTTCTGGCTCTTCTAATCCTGGATGAATGGGACCAAAGGGGATTTTAACCCAATATTCGACCTTCTTCATTTCTTCTCCCTCCTGAGAAGGTATGGGTGGCCAGCGTTTTTGACCATCTCCTCCGGAACACCTTTTTCATCAGTTCTTAATGGGTATATTCCCTCTGGGAAGTCGTCTGGTAAGAAGAGTCTTCTCTTATCTGGAGCTCCTTCAAAGTCAAGCCCCACCATTTCCATTCCTTCCCTTTCAAATTGCAATGATATTGGGAATATATCGCTAGTGTCTGGTAGTACGGGATTATCTTTTGGAGCATGGACATCAATTAGCAGAGATACCCCAGGGGGCTCGTCGTAGAATAAGAGGATATGATTCAGAAATCCAAGCTCATCTCCCCAATCTTGCTCGATTCCAATTGAATAGTGGGCTTCGGGGTCAAGTTCCCTTATAAATTTCATTAGCTCTTTGTATTCCTCTCTAGATATTCTAACCCAGACTCTTTCTCTTCCCCACTTGTTGGTTTTTACTACAACTTCAGCGTTTGGAAACCTCTCCTTTATCTTATTTGCAACCATTTCAGCTTTACTCATTTTCCTCACCTTCCTCAGGCGGAACTTCACCTTTTATCATCT
>NZ_JASKLM010000052.1:0-11459 GCF_030153625.1 Pyrococcus sp.
AAAGAGAAATGGGTGGGACGGTCTAAGTCCGGGCACTCACAGTAAATCGGGGAATGAATTCTCACGTGAACTCATAAAAGTTCACATGAGGAAGACCCCTCTTTTTGCTTTTACTTATTCTTTTATTGACCACCAAAACATTTTTATCGAATGAGAACTAAAATTACAATGGATTGTTTTTGTTCTCTTTAGCTTTACATCATGAAGGGGGTAGAAAAAAATGAAGCACAAAGCTGTATTCCTACTTGTAGTTCTAATTTCTGGAGTTTTAGCTAGCGGCTGTATTGGAGGGGAAACTAAAGAAACCCAAGCAAGCAAGAAAGTACAGCTGACGGGTGATTTTGCCAAGGACGTTATTAAGATTGGAAAAGTACTTGAGGAAAATGGAATTTCGGAAGTTAAGTTCTCAGCTTGGGGATCTGGGGATCCAAACAGCGTTATGAGAGTTTATGGAATAGTTGACGCTGCATATAAGATAAATAAGATATGGAAAGAGAACGGAATAAGTGTCAAGATTACTGTCACAGTTAAATACGACCAGAGTTTCAACGACCAATATAAAGAATTCCTAAGCAAGCAACCTCTCGGACAAGCAGGCGACTTCTTTGTTAACAGCTACGCCTTTCTCTCAACACTAGCCGAAGAAGGGTACATCCTTGACATCACCGATTATGCTCAGGCATACCAATCAGTTATCAACGACTTTTACCCCACTCTCCTTGACGCTTCAAAGTACAATGGAAGGTTATATGGCCTTCCTCAGGACACTGAAGCAAGGCCATTCTATGTGAGAAAGGATGTTGCCCAGTGTGTGGGCCTTGATGTGTCCCAACTTCCAGAAAAGGTAAAGAATGGAGAGTTTACATGGAGCGACGTATATTATTGGGCAAAGCAGGCAAAAGAGAAAGGATGTGCTGAGTGGGGGCTAATACATAGAAAAGGCTCTGCCCACCCAGATTTAATCCAATTTATCTTTGCATTCAATGGAAAATTATACGATGAGAATACCGGAAAGCTTGTTCTGGATGTGCCCGCAGTATATAAGTGGTTATACGTAGAATGGAAGTTTGCCAGAGACGGTCTTCTGCCAGAGGATATAATGAGCTGGGATTGGGCAAAGCAAATCCACCCAACTATTGTTGAAGGAAAAACGCTATTTGACATCGGAGGAACATGGTACTGGACAGAATGGCAGACAAAGCAATATTATAAGGGAAGAAGTCTAACCCCTGAAGAAGTGAAAGAGTGGTTTGCTTACACTCTGTTCCCAGCAGGAGAGAAAGGAGCAAAACCTGTAACGCTAAGCCAACCATTCATATGGATGATTAACTCAAAAGCCGGCCAATTAAATCCAAAGTACGAAGAACTGAAAGATGTCTATCAAGCTCTTGCATTTCTAATGATAATCAAAGCAAGCGATCCTAAAATCAATGCAATCCACAGCGTTATTTCAGCCCATCTGCCAGTTAGAAAAGCTGCCGCAGAATTGATAAAAGATGACCAGTGGTTAAACAACCTCAAAGCATTAAACCTGGACTTAGCTCCTGAAGTTAAGGAGAACATCAAAGATATTGTAGAGAGCACTGTCAACCCAATAAATGCCCAATTCTTGGCAGATGTAAGCTACATGCTCCAGTACACCCACTTTGCTCCTTCACATCCAAAGTACCCAGCACTTGCAGACATCTTTAAGGATGCCGTAGATAAAGTCTTAAGAGGGGAAATGACACCAGAGGAGGGCGTTAATTACATTATCTCAAAGATAAACGCTGACCCTGAACTTAAAGACAACATAGAGATAGTCGGAGAGATCCCCAAAGATTGGAAGTTTCCCAGGGGTGATTGAATGAAAATTAGAAAAGACAAGCTCTATACCCTTTCATTTTTTCTTTCTCCAATGTTAATTATTGTTGTGCTGTTTTACTTAATTCCACTCGTTCTAACCGTTTACATAAGCTTCACAGGCATGAAAAATTGGAATATCGAAAGATACATGCATGACTTTGTAGGGTTTTACAATTATCAAAGGTTATTCCATATGTTTAAATATGACCCAACGTTTAAGGCAGTCGTTTTGACTACTATTGTCTTTGTTGGAATTACTCTAATAATCAATGTATTTGGAGGACTTGGCCTAGCCCTGGCAACATTTTTTATGAGCGAGCGTCCAGGAAATATATATAGGTTACTCTGGCTCTTACCTAGAATGTCACCAATAGCTGTTTACAGCCTTGTATGGTATTATTTCTTCCATGGAAGCGAGATTGGAACCCTTAATTCGATTCTCCTAAAATTAGGTTTAATTTCTGAACCTATTCCCTTTGGCCAAATAATACCTTGGGGAGCTTGGAGTATTATCATATTTGTGAATGGTCTCGTTGGAGTTAGTTTTGGAATGATAGTGTTTACTTCTGCATTAAATCAGATTCCAAAAGAAATTGTAATTGCTGCTAGAGTTGATGGTGCCTCTGGTTGGCAAATTTCAAAGAGAATACTTTTCCCCATGATGAAGTGGCACTTCTTGTATGTCTTAACATGGCAGTTCTTAAGCCTGCTAACCACTTACCCGCACCTGTTCTTGTTGGTAGAATGGGATCTTGTGAATAGGGACTATGGAACAACTTTAGCTCTTTATGTATTTAACACAGCATTTGGGAGGGGAGAGCAAGAGCAAGGACTTGCAGCGGCGGCAGCAGTTATTCTCTCAATATTAGGAATAATTGGAGGAGTTATCACGTTGAAAGTCTTGGAATTTGAAAAGATGATAAAGAAACCCAGGGGTGAAATAGAATGAAAGATGTAGAAACGAGGTCAAAAAGTTCAGAAGTTGTCCTGATTCTAGGTCTATTCTTAGCAACACTGCCCTTACTTGTAGGCTTCTCTCTACTAGCCCTATCAAGCTTTAGCACTCAAATGGTGACGAATTTTGACCTCAGCAATTTTCATCCTACAATTGAAAATTGGATAAATGCATTGAAAGGAAAGTTGGCAATTACTGGAGGTATTAGGGCAGATATGCCAAAAATAATATTGAACACATTACTTGTCGCCCTGGGAGTTTCAGGAGTTGTTACTGGAATAAGCATAATGTCAGGATATGCACTTTCAAGAATGGATTTTAAGGGAAGAAAAATACTGATTTTGTCATTGATGCTCCTTCATGCTTTCCCAGGGGTGGCCTTGATAGTTGGAGTGTACCTCTTATACAGGCTTTGGGCTCCTCAAGATCCTTCTTTAATACGGACGTATTCATTTATCTATGTAATTTTTGCAAGAGCTGCCTTAGAAGTTCCAATGTCAGTATGGCTGATGAAAGGATTTTTCGACATAGTTCCCTGGGAATTTGAGTGGGCAGGGATAATCGATGGAGCCTCAAGAATAACAGTATGGAGAAAGATTATGCTACCCTTGATCAAACCAGGAATCCTCGCAGTAGCTCTGTTTTCCTTCTTAGCAGGGTGGCAAGACATAATTTATGTAAGAACTTTTCTCATAGATCAGACATTGGCCACATTTATTGAAGCCAACATTGAGGCAGAGTACACTCACATGCCACTAATAGCAGCGGTAGGGACATTATATCTTCTGCCCACAATAATATTCTTCTTAACAACTCAGCAGATTTTGTTGAGAGGGTATAGTGGAGGAATAAAAGGATAGAGGTGTTAAAGATGGTCAGCATAAAGCTGGAAGGTATTGTTAAAAAGTTTGGAAATTTCACTGCTCTAGATAACATTAATTTAACCATAAAAGACAAAGAATTTATGGCTCTCTTGGGGCCATCTGGTAGTGGAAAATCGACGCTTCTCTACACAATAGCAGGAATATACAAACCAACTGCAGGGAGAATTTATTTTGACGATAGGGATGTAACGGAGCTTCCCCCAAAAGACAGGAATGTAGGGCTAGTATTTCAAAACTGGGCTCTTTATCCCCACATGACCGTATACAAAAATATAGCTTTTCCATTAGAGCTAAGAAAGTTGCCAAAAGAGGAAATAGACAAGAAAGTTAGGGAAGTGGCAAAGATACTTCACATAGAAAATTTATTGGAGAGGTATCCATGGCAACTCAGCGGCGGACAGCAGCAGAGAGTGGCAATAGCGAGGGCATTAGTCAAGGAGCCAGACGTTCTCTTACTAGATGAACCTCTAAGCAATCTTGATGCCCTTCTAAGACTAGAGGTGAGAGCTGAATTAAAGAGACTTCAGAAGGACCTAGACATTACGGCAGTCTATGTGACCCATGATCAGGCAGAAGCTTTAGCCATGGCCGACAGAATAGCTGTTATTAAGGAGGGGAAAATTCTACAGGTTGGAGATCCTGATGAAGTCTACCACAAACCAAAATACAAGTTTGTGGGAGGATTTCTAGGCAACCCACCAATGAACTTCATTGAGGCAAAAATTGAAGATGGAAAACTCGTTATTAGCTCCGAAAATATACTTGATATTCCCCCTCAATACAGAGAGATCATCAAGAAGCTAGATGTAAAAGAAGTGTATATAGGCTTTAGACCACACGATGTAGAAATAGTAAGAGAAGGTAAAGAAGGATTAGTGGGGGAAATATATTCCTTCGAGCCCCTGGGAAGGGAGCAGATCCTCACAATTTTTGTTAATGGAAATGTGGTTAAGGTGTTCGCTCCTGAAGAGGAACATTTTAGATTTGGAGAGAAAGTTAACATCAAAATAAAAAGTGAATCAATTGTGCTGTTTGACAAGAAAACCGAAAAAGCTCTTGAATTTTTAGTAAATGAACCTTGAATCTTTTTCATTTTTGAACAAACCTTTATAAACTACCCGAGCGTAAAATTTCTTAGGAAAACCTACTGTGAGGGGTGATAATAATGAGTGAGGACGAAGCTCAATTTCACGGTAATTATGATGATTACGTCACTTATCTAAAGAGAAGAATAAGACAGCTAGAACTTCAAGTGAGAATGCTTAAGGCAGACAAAGAAAGGCTAGAGAGGGAGCTCTCAAGGTTAAGGAGTGAAATGTCAAGACTAAGACAACCACCAGCTTTCGCAGGAAGTGTCATAGAAGTTTTAGACGATGATAGAGCAATAGTACAAAATTATAACGGACCCAGGTTTGTCGTTAGAATTGCACCATGGATAGATAAGAGCAAACTAAGGCCAGGAACAAGGGTAGCCCTTGACCAAAGAACAATGGCAATAATAGAAATACTACCAGCTTCAAAAGACCCAGCAGTCCTGGGATTTGAAGTTGTAGAGAGGCCCAATGTAACGTATAACGACATTGGAGGACTCAAGAAACAACTCCAGGAACTTAGGGAAGCAATAGAATTACCATTAAAGCATCCAGAACTGTTTGAAGAAGTTGGAATTGATCCTCCAAAGGGAGTTCTGCTCTATGGACCACCTGGATGTGGAAAAACTTTAATGGCTAAGGCAATAGCTCATGAAGTTAATGCTACATTCATTAGGGTTGTGGGAAGCGAGCTCGTTAGGAAGTACATTGGAGAAGGTGCCAGGCTAGTCCATGAGCTATTTGAATTGGCAAAAGAAAAAGCTCCAACAATAATATTCATTGACGAAATTGACGCAATCGGCGCCAAAAGGTTAGATGAGACCACAGGTGGAGAAAGAGAAGTAAATAGAACACTAATGCAACTCTTAGCTGAAATGGACGGGTTTGATCCAAGAGGAAATGTAAAAGTAATAGCAGCTACTAACAGGCCAGACATCCTCGATCCTGCTCTTCTCAGACCAGGTAGATTTGACAGGCTTATTGAGGTTCCATTACCAGACTTTGAAGGAAGACTGGAAATCCTAAAAGTCCACACAAGAAGGATGAAGCTAAGAGGAGTAGATCTAAGACTTATAGCAGAGCTAACAGAGGGGGCAAGTGGAGCGGATCTAAAGGCCATAGCTACAGAGGCTGGTATGTTTGCAATAAGAGAAAGAAGAACTTATGTAACTCAGGAAGACTTCTTAAAAGCCATAGACAAAGTGTTAGGCAATGAAAAGAAGATCATTCAGCAGATAATGTCACATGAAGTCATTTACGGCTGATTTTCTTAATTTTTATTTTGGAGAGTTGAATTTATAAAAGGTAGTCTATCTTGAAATTTCTGATGGCAACTATAGTGTTTGTAGGTAGATCTAACGTCGGAAAAAGTACTCTAATTTATCAACTCACTGGAAAAAAGGTTAGAAGAGGAAAGCGCCCTGGAGTAACTAGAAAAATAATAGAGATAGAATGGAGAAACCACAAAATTATAGATATGCCGGGATTTGGTTTCATGGCAGGACTACCCAAAGAAGTCCAAGAAAGAATAAAGGACGAGATCGTCCACTTCATCGAGAATAATGCAAAAAACATTGACGTTGCAGTTCTTGTAGTTGATGGAAAAGCCGCTCCTGAAATCATTGAAAGATGGGAAAAGAGAGGAGAAATTCCAATAGATGTAGAGTTTTATCAGTTTCTTACTGATCTAGAAATTCCAACCATTGTGGCAGTAAATAAAATAGACAAAATCAAGAACGTCCAGGGAGTTATTTACTTCCTAGCAGAGAAATTTGGGGTTCCATTTAGCGAGATAGAGAAAGTGTTTGTCCCAATTTCAGCAAAATTTGGAACCAATATCGAGGTTTTAAAGGGGAGAATTAATGAAATAATTAGAGAACGCCAAGAACAACGTGAGTGACGGTCTCTTTCACCCCATCCAAAACAGCAATTTGCTCCAATATCTCATCCAATTTGCTCTTGTCTGCCTCAATTATTAAATCTATCTCTCCCGTCACACGATAAATCTTCTTCACTTTCAACTTTTTAATGGCCTCATAAACCTCTTTTCTTTTTGTTGGTTCTATTTTGACAAAAATAAATACGTCTCCCCTCTTCTCACCCAAAAGTTCAAGAGCCTTTTCAGTTAAATCAATGAATCCTCTCCCAGTTCTAATATACCCTAACTCCTTGAGAATCTTTAAGTGATTACTTAGAGCTTGTCTCGTAATTCCCAACTCCTCTGCAAGCTCGTCTTGAGTTTTTTCTACAGTATGAACCTCAATCGTCTTCCCTTCCTTGTAAAGCTTCCTCAAAAGTTCTACCTGTCTGTTAGTTAGCTCAACGTTCTCCCTTGGCATATGCCTACCTCCATCTTGATTTTCAATAACATTTTACTTTACAGGTTTCATAAACCTTTTTGTTAAAGTGCTTCCCTATCCAGTATTCCCAACTCTTCACCATCTTCCCTTACCCTAATCCTACCAAACCTTATTTCCCTGACATTCTCAATTTCAGAGACTGGAGTCAAGATATCTATCCTTTTTTCCCCAAAGTTTATGCCTTTAATAATTCCTACTCCTAGGCATAAGCCCTCCTCGTTTAGTAAACCTACAAGGAGATTGCTAAGCTTTTCAAAGTCAAAGTACCTAACAACATTTTTGTCCACTACCCTAGGCACTTCCGCAACATCTGCTTTAACCACAAAATACTTATCCCCTATCCTTCTTCCATGAAGAATTACCCATTTAAAGAGCCTTTCCAAAAGGGATTTTTCCTCTTCTCTTATATCACTCCCCTGAAATAATGATGTTCCCGTAACAACAACATTCTCCAGAGAAAAACTAACGATTTTTGCATTTTCAAAATACTTTCTCCATTTTTCTTGCCTAATTTGCCTTCTTTCACTTCTAGAATAACTCCTAGCATTTTCACTAACCTTTAGTTTTATCGTTTTGTCCTCAAATCCTGAAACAATGGGATTTAGCTCTTCTTTCTTCTCTAAGGCAAGTATTAAATCTGGTTTAACGGCCTCTATCTTCAATCTCTTCAATTCCACTCCTGAGCCATATATCATCCCAGTTGTATCTATTAGCACATAATCAGCAAATTTTTTCCCAATCTCACTCAAGCGCATAGTTCCAACAATCATCTCTCCAAAAAACTGGGAAGGAGTTATAGAACCTACAAAATAGTGAATTAAGGGTTTCAACTCACTTAGAGAGGAAAATTTCATGTCAGCGAGAGCTAAGCTTATTGTGGCTGGGGGAAGAATGCCTTTCTGACCAACATCAGCATCGACTATTGCAACTTTAAATCCTCTCGATATAAGCTCATTTGCCAAATAGACAATGAGTGTCGTCTTCCCAGTATCGACATCTCCGATTACCATAATTTTTGAAGGCCTTTTGAGGGAAAGTATCCTCTTTGTAGCATATTCCCTATCCTCTGGGACGTCATAAGTTAAAGATGCTTTGTTAACTTCCATTCTCCCACCTCCATTAAAGTTATATCGGGGTTCATTTATTTTATCAAACATGCTAGACCCATTTAGTGAGAAGGCCAAAGAACTACTAAAAGAATTCGGATCAATGAATGAATTCCTTCAAGCTATCCCCTCTCTTGTGGATATAGAGGAAGTCATGAATAGGTTAAAATTTGCAAAAGAATCCGAAATCTCCGAAGATATTCTGAATATAGAGGATATACGAGATTTAGCAAGCTTTTATGCCCAAATAGGAGCATTAGCTTACTCCCCATATGGACTGGAATTGGAACTAGTAAAGAAGGCTAATTTGAGAATATATACAGAGAGAATCCGCAGAAGAAGGAAAATAAGGAGCGATGAAATTGGAATTGAAGTAAAAATAGCAGTTGAATTCCCAGAAAACGACATAAAAACACTTGAAAAAGTCTATGGTGGCCTTCCAGAATACATAGTTTCCCTAAGGGAGTTTTTAGATCTAGTTCCAGATGAAAAACTCTCCTCTTATTACGTCTATGATGGGAATGTGTATTTAAGGAAGGATGACCTCTTAAAAGTGTGGAGCAAAGCTTTTGAGAGAAACGTTGAAAAGGCCGTGAATATAATTTACGAAATAAGGGAGGAGCTTCCAGAATTTTATAGAAGACTTGCAGGAGAAATAAAGTCATTTGCCGAGAAAGAATTTTCAGATAAGTTTAGAGAGATTCAAGCAGGAGAATTAAAACCTCATTTATTCCCTCCATGTGTTAAAAATGCTCTCAAAGGAGTTCCCCAGGGAATAAGGAACTATGCAATAACGGTATTACTCACGAGTTTTTTAAGCTATGCAAGGATATGCCCAAATTCTTCCCGGGGAAATGTAAAAATTAAGGATTGTATTAAAGATATGAGGATAATAACCGAGGAGATACTACCCATAATAATAGAGGCCGGGAACAGATGCTCTCCTCCACTCTTCGAAGACCAACCAAACGAGATAAAGAACATATGGTACCACTTAGGCTTTGGATACACTGCAAATCCTACCCTTGAAGACAGTGGAAATTCAACATGGTACTTTCCTCCCAATTGTGATAAAATAAAGGCAAATGCTCCACAGCTTTGCACTCCTGACAAGCACTGCAAATACATTAGAAATCCCCTAACATATTATCGGAGGCGTCTTTACTTAGAAGAGAAGAGGAGGGCCAAGCATGCTGATGAGGGAAGTAACAAAGGAGGAGAGAATTGAATTCTACAGTAAAGAATGGAGCGCGAAAAAAATACCCAAGTTCATAGTGGATACCTTAGAAAGTAGGGAATTCGGCTTTGATCACAACGGTGAAGGTCCAAGTGACAGGAAAAATCAATATTCGGATATAAGAGATTTAGAGGACTACATAAGAGTCACATCCCCATACGCGGTATATTCAAGTGTTGCATTCTACGAAAATCCCAGGGAAATGGAAGGGTGGAGAGGAGCTGAGTTAGTGTTTGATATTGATGCCAAAGATCTCCCTCTCAAGAGGTGTAACCACGAACCTGGGACGGTGTGTCCAATATGCCTTGAAGACGCAAAAGAGCTAGCTAAAGATACGCTAATAATTCTCAGGGAAGAACTTGGTTTTGAAAATATCCACATAGTTTACTCCGGAAGAGGCTATCATATAAGAGTCCTAGATGAATGGGCCCTTCGATTGGACTTCAAAAGTAGAGAAAGACTTCTTGCCTTTGTTTCAGCCAGTGAAATTGAGAATGTTGAAGAATTCAGAAAACTTCTTCTAGAAAAAAGAGGATGGTTCGTTTTAAAGCACGGCTACCCCAAAGTGTTTAGGCTAAGGCTAGGATACTTTATTTTGAGGGTTAATGTACCTCATTTGTTAAGTATTGGAATAAGAAGGGACATTGCAAGAAAAATTTTGGATCACAAAGAAGAAATATATGAGGGATTTGTAAGGAGAGCAATATTAGCATCTTTTCCAGAAGGCGTGGGAATTGAAAGCATGGCTAAGCTCTTTGCCCTATCAACTAGATTTTCAAAGGCCTATTTTGATGGTAGGGTTACAGTTGATATAAAGAGAATCCTAAGGTTGCCCTCAACACTCCATTCCAAAGTGGGCCTTATAGCAACTTATATTGGAACCAATGAAAGAGAAGTCATGAAGTTTAATCCATTTAGACATGCAGTGCCAAAGTTCAGGAAAAAAGAAGTGCGCGAAGCTTATAAACTGTGGAGAGAGTCCTTGGAATATGAATAAAGGAAAGATAAAAATAGTTATTGCAATGCTTATATGGGGAAGTGTAGGAGTATTTGCAAGGTTTTCAGGATTATCTGGCCTTGGCGTTGCTTTTGCTAGAGTTTCTCTAGGCTCTATCTTCCTGCTAATAATATTGGGGGCTAAAAGGAGAATAAGAGAAGCCTTGGATTGTATAGCAAGAAATCCTCTCCCATATATAGGGATTGGGAGTGCTCTTGCGCTTAACTGGATATTCTTTTTTACAGGATTGGAGTATACAACAATAGCAAACGTTGTTCTCGTTTACTATACTTCCCCCATAATAGCCACACTACTTTCCTGGAAGTTTCTAAAGGAGAAAGTAAAGAAGTCAAGGATGTTTGCAATATCTTTAGCATTCCTGGGACTTGGAATTATAATTAGCGGCCAAGAGATAAGTATTAACAACAGAGACTTCATTGGAATCATGTTTGCATTAATTGCAGCGTTCTTCTATGCCTTGATTCCTAACCTCGGAAGATTTTTGAAGAAAGTAAAGGGAGAAATCCTGACCTTTCTCCAACTTTTAGTTGCTTCATTCCTAATGCTTCCAATAATAAGTGTTGTAGATGTTGGAAAGCCCGTGTGGTGGTCAATTGGCGTCTTAGTAACTGTACATACAGTTCTTGCGTTATTCCTCTATATGGATGGGCTTAAAGAAGTAAGTGTGAGTGAGGCAGCATTGCTAAGTTATTTAGACCCAATAAGTGCCGTTATATACGGGATTATCATATTTGGAGAAGTTCCAAGTATCTACACAATCATAGGTGGAGGATTAATTTTAATAGCAACAGCCCTAGATGCACTCAAAAAAGGGTAGGCGAGGGGGCTATAGCCCGCCTTCTGTACTACGGGAGCATTCGACTAAGCGGCCTACCACGGGCCTCACACCGGGAACTCATCGGCCCTAACTCGGCCTTGCACCCCGCGGGACGGCCGTTTCACCGCTCCCCTCGGGATTGTCTG
>NZ_JASKLM010000053.1:0-11174 GCF_030153625.1 Pyrococcus sp.
GGTATAATTTTGTCAGAATTCATTCTAGTTTTGGTGATCCGCCTGGTGATGTTACTGAATGGCTTCAGGAGGTGATGCCCCAGTTATCCTAACAGTATCCTCTGGCCCTGTATCCCCTGTAACCCCTATTCTCCTTCCCTTGATTTCAAAGAGATAACCCCCAGCAATTTCGAGAGAGTGAATAACTGGGAAGTGAATTACCCTAAAGTTGTCAAATGAATATTCATTCCAAAATTGAAGCTCCTCATACCTCCACTCATAGCCAGAAGGGACTTCACTTCCAAAGGCAAGCCTAGAGAGTTCCTTTGCAACTTTTATGCCAAGTGTATTTGACGAAATAATAAGTTTTTTGTAAACTTGAAGATCTGGTACTCCAAATATGTGATCAAAATGAGCGTGGGTTATAAACACATTCTCTACTTTTTTGTTTAAGCGCTCTAGGTGATAATGAAGGTCTGGACTTGGGTCCACTAGTATTTTTCCCTCTTCTATGTAGAGAGAAAATCTTGTCCTTCTAAAGGCTGGATTTCTCCTTGCAATGCTACAATTCTCACAGTTACACAATGGCTTTGGTGTCCCACTGTATGAACCTGAGCCCAATATCACAACCTTCATTTTTCCTCACCATGCAAAAGTTCTTAACTTAATTAATTAGCCTTTTTTAAGGTGAGCAAAATGGAGGAGTATTATGTTTGTCCTGAGTGTGGAAGTGAGGATGTAGAGGTCATTAAAGAGAGGGGGAGAGAGGTTACTCTAAGGTGCAACGAATGCGGTTACGTATGGATGATCACACTCCCAAAATTGAGGGAGATTCCAGTAATAGTTAGCAAACATGAGAGAAGCTTCAGGGAGAAGGCTGTGCTCCCTGAGGATGAGGTAATAAAGGTAGGAGATGTTATTGAGATAGAAAACGACCAAGTGAAAGTACTTAGCATAGAGCTTCCAGGAGGAAAAAGAGTGAGAAAGGCCAAAGTAGCAGAGATACAGACAATTTGGGGCGAGAGCTTAACATACCCAAAGGTCTTCGGAGTGTCAATATATCTCCCAGGAGGAATAACTCAGTCATTTAAGGTAGTTGTGGATAGAGAGGAAGAATTCGTGGTGGGAGAAGTAATAGAAGTTGGAGGTTACACCTTCAAAGTTGAGATGATAAAGACAGAGAAGAAGCTCATGAGGAGTGGCAAGGCCAAGGCCGAAAACATAGTAAGGCTAATGGGTCATGCAATAAAAGGTAGAGCGAGAAGAAAGCTCAAAATCTATGAGGGCTATGATTCGATATCTGCTGAGAATCAGTAATTTTATTTCTGCATTTTCTAGAAAAAACGTTTTTAGGAAATATTTCTCAAAATCTTTCCCTTTAAAAACCCTTAGTAAAATATATAACTCCCTCAGTCATACCCACCTTGAAGACTCACGATCATATGGGTGATGGAAGATGGCTGGTGAGGAAGTTAAGGAGATAGATGAGTTTGAGGAATTAGGATTTGAGCCTGCTACAGAAGAAACTCCTAAGAAAAAGAAGAAGGAGAAAATAATCAGGTCAATAGAAGATCTTCCAGGAGTTGGACCGGCTACAGCAGAAAAGCTTAGAGAAGCTGGTTACGATACTTTAGAGGCAATAGCTGTAGCTTCCCCAATAGAGCTCAAGGAAGTTGCTGGAATAAGCGAGGGAACAGCATTAAAGATAATTCAAGCTGCAAGAAAGGCAGCTAACCTGGGAACATTCATGAGAGCAGATGAATATCTCAAGAAGAGAGCTACAATAGGGAGAATTTCCACGGGGAGTAAAAGCCTTGATAAGCTTCTTGGTGGTGGTATAGAAACCCAGGCAATTACAGAGGTGTTTGGAGAGTTCGGTAGTGGAAAAACTCAGCTAGCCCACACACTGGCAGTTATGGTTCAATTGCCTCCAGAAGAAGGAGGGCTTAACGGTTCTGTAATATGGATAGACACAGAGAACACATTTAGGCCTGAGAGAATAAGGGAAATTGCCCAGAATAGAGGGTTGGATCCAGATGAAGTCTTAAAGCATATTTACGTTGCTAGAGCCTTTAATAGCAATCATCAAATGCTTCTTGTTCAACAAGCTGAAGATAAGATAAAGGAGTTGCTCAACACAGATAGGCCCGTTAAGCTCCTAATAGTGGACTCACTAACGAGTCACTTTAGGAGTGAATACATTGGTAGGGGAGCCCTAGCAGAGAGACAGCAAAAGCTTGCAAAACACCTTGCTGACTTGCACAGGCTAGCAAATCTATACGATATAGCCGTCTTCGTAACTAACCAAGTACAAGCAAGGCCTGATGCATTCTTTGGAGATCCAACAAGGCCTATAGGTGGTCACATCTTGGCCCACAGTGCCACGCTAAGAGTTTACCTAAGGAAAGGAAAGGGTGGAAAGAGAATAGCTAGGCTAATTGATGCCCCACACTTGCCAGAGGGAGAGGCAGTATTCTCAATAACTGAAAAAGGGATAGAGGATTAGCTAAGCTTGAACTCTTTTGTCTTTTTCTTCATTCTCCACTCCTCAATAATTCTTATAAATGGACATTTAGATCTCCAAAGCCTTATTATCTCTTTAATCTTCCTTATCACTAATCTCACCTCTCCTCCTAAGTTCCTCTTCATATATAGTCCACAAAGCCACTAGTGTTGCTGGGATCCCATGCTCGGTTGCAAAAGTCATGTAGGGGGCTAAATCAACTACATAATCTGCAAACCTAAACAAGCCTACTGGAATGCCCTCCCTTGACCCTATGAAAACCACAACTTCCTTGGCGTAATACATGTCCTTTGCAAGCTTATCTTTGACTTCGTTAAGAGTAGGTCCTTTTGGATCTGTAATTATGATTAACCTCCTGCTCCTTCTCTTGTCTCTAATTACCTGGTAGAGGTCCCAAACACTTACGGGAACTTTTTCAACTTCCCAGGGGTAGGCTTCCTTTTGAATTTGATATCTGCTCTCTTGTCCCTCCTTTACTCCCCTTATAAACGCCATAAGCTCGTAGGCGTTCATCTTTTCCTTGGGTGCTATTATTAGCTCTTTAACTTCAAAGGCCTGGGCTGCCCTGCCTATCTTTTCTCCAAAAGCTCTAGCTGTTTTATAATCTCCCCAATAGGGCATCTGAACGATTGTTAGCTTCTTGAACAGTTTCCTACAGTCTGGCTTGTCCTTGGGATATTTTTTCCACTTAAGATATTCTTCTCCTGGGATTACTGAGATATACGCTTTGTCTCCAATTATTTCAACTTGAACAACTTTGTCTGGATAGCTTAAGTTCACTTCAGCATTTGTCAAATCTTTGATCCTGGCACCAAGTACAACGTTCACGTCCACGCTTGAAAAGTCCCTCTTTCCTCTCTTCTTTGTTCTAACAGCAAAGCTCTCGCCTTCTTTTATGTACTTTACTATCTCCTCTGCAGCTCCCTTAATATCCTCGAGTGTTGCTGGAACTTCTATTAAAACTGGATAAACTTTCTCGACCTCTGGAACCTCCAATATCTTTTCTAGAGCTTTCTCATTGTCACTCTCTACTATAACTATCCCAGGATATCCCTCTGGGGCTATTGTAACTTTAGCGTCTGGGAGAATTTCTTTGATGTAGTTTCCAGCCACAGCTTCCATGTCCATTTGGGTTTTAACTATGAACTTCATTCCTCAATCCTCCCGTATTTTTTCATTATCCTCACTAACTCTTCCTTGGGAAGAGCATACCTTATATGATTGTCCCTTCCATCCATAGTTTTAGCTTGGAGGAGGGAATTAATAATTGCCTCTTCAACAGCTTCAGCTGTAGCTTTAAATATGGGAGATAACACCGAATCTGGAAGAGCTCTAATGGAAATCTCTTGCTTCTCATAGTGTTTTATCTTGTTTGCTGTCGAGAAGGCAACCACTACATCTCCACTTCCGTTGTAGGCATAACCTCCAGTCCTTGCTAACCCAACGACAGCCCTCTTAGCTAATCTGTTGAGCTGTCTTGCTGTTAGAGGAGCATCTGTAGCCACAATCATTATTATGCTTCCCTTTCCACTACCACCTCTCCCAGGCCAGTCCTTAAGCTCTAATCCCACTGGGACTCCTGCTATTGTTAAGTCTTCCCTCTTCCCAAAGTTGCTCAAGACTAGAGCTCCAACTGTATACTTCTTTCCCTCCACCTCCACAATCCTTGAGGAAGACCCTATACCCCCTTTAAATTCAAATGCACTCATTCCAGTTCCTGCCCCAACTGCCCCTTCTTCGAAATCTTTTGAAGCACTTTCAATTGCCTCAACAACGTGCTCTCTCTTTACATGCCTTCCCCTTATGTCGTTGAGGTAAGAGTCATTACACTCCAAAACAAGAGGGTTCACTGACCCTGTTGTGACCCCTATGTCCTCATTTTCCCTGAGAACATAGTCAAGTAACCCATCTATTGCTGTTCCTATGCTTAAGGTGTTCGTGAGAATTATTGGCGTTTCAATGGTCCCGAGTTCCCACAGCTGAACTAACCCTACTGGCTTAGAATATCCATTCATTACAAAAGCGCCTGCTAAAACTTTCTCTTTATATATGTTCCCATCATGAGGTAAAATAGCTGTGACTCCAGTTCTTACGGGTCCTTTACCTGGGATCAATTTTCCCCTTCCTTTTATGAGAGTAACGTGACCAACTTTAACTCCCTTGACATCAGAGATGCTATTTCTTTTTCCATGCTCAAAAACGCCTATCCTAATTCCCAAATCTGGTGCCTTCATAGTTACACCCAAGTTGAATCTTTTAAGCTTTGCATTTTTAGCCTTTTATTGTGGGTTATTGATTTTCTATTTCCATTTTCTCCTTAATTTTCCTGAGTTGTGCTTCCTTAATAGCTTCTTTATGCTCTATATCGCCTTTGATACCTTTCACACGCATTGAAAGTCTAAGTAATGAGTCTTCTGGTCCATAACATATGAGAACATCTCCTGGAAGTATCTTTGTGATTCCAGTTGGAGCGCCAATATAGATTTCCCCATTTTTCGTTTTTCTATATATTCCAAGTACAAGGATTCCCTCTTTGTCGAGTTCAACTTTCCGTAATGTTTTATTTGCCAGCCAACTGTTTTCCTTTACCTGGATTCTAGAGATTGAGTAACCTCTAGAGAGTCCTAACAACTGATTATAGTCGTAAACCTTAAGTTCTGGGAATTGTTTTTCGAGAAATTTCTTTATGACTCTTCTCATCCATCTCTCAACTCTTTTTGAGGTGAAGAAGAAGTAAAGGAAAACAAGACTTATTACAAGAATTCCCAATGAAGTTAATGCCTCACTCTTACTCTTTCCAACAAAAGTAAGTATTAATGTGGCTATCGCTGATGTTATTCCTGCGCTTCCCAAAAATATCAGGATTCTAATTATTCTTCTCCTCACTGGATGGGAAACTACGTATTCACTTTCGCTAGTTGTAAAGCCTGTGCCAGAGTAGGCAGATTGAGCCTGAAAAGCAGCTACATCTCTAGATAAGCCAGTCATTTCAAGGGCTATTGCTCCAATCCTGACAATGATTATCGAAAGCACGACTACAAGGATAAAGGAGATAAGGGCAAACACTTTTATGGCACCTGTCAGAATTGTACCTTTTCTGCTGGAATTTATAAAGATTATTTTGGAACAAACAAAGAATATAGTAATGCATTTATACTCTTCAGATTTTCCTCTAATGATGGATGAGAAAGAACTTTACGAAAAGTGGATGCGAACAGTGGAAATGTTGAAGGCTGAGGGAATAATTAGAAGTAAGGAAGTGGAGCGAGCATTTCTAAAATACCCTCGATACTTGTTTGTGGAAGATAAGTACAAAAAATACGCTCACATTGATGAGCCTCTTCCAATTCCAGCAGGCCAGACAGTCTCGGCTCCTCATATGGTGGCAATAATGCTTGAGATCGCTAATCTAAAACCTGGAATGAATATTCTTGAAGTGGGAACTGGAAGTGGGTGGAATGCTGCCTTGATTTCTGAAATAGTCAAAACGGATGTATACACAATAGAAAGGATCCCTGAACTTGTGGAATTTGCAAAAAGAAACTTGGAGAGAGCAGGCGTAAAGAATGTTCATGTAATTTTGGGAGATGGGAGTAAAGGATTTCCTCCCAAGGCTCCCTATGATGTTATTATCGTCACAGCTGGTGCTCCAAAGATTCCCGAACCACTTATTGAACAGTTAAAAATTGGTGGAAAGTTGATAATTCCTGTAGGTAGCTATCACCTCTGGCAAGAGCTTTTAGAAGTTAGGAAAACTAAAGATGGCATTAAGATCAAAAACCATGGTGGGGTAGCCTTCGTTCCTTTAATAGGGGAATACGGGTGGAAAGAATGAAAGGGCTTATAGCCTTTGATTTAGAAGGGACGTTAACTGATATGATAAGTTGGGAAATTCTTCACGAGAAATTTGGGACGTGTGATAAAGCTAGGGTTCATACTTCTCTTTTTCTCTCGGGAAAGATAACTTATCATGAATGGGCTGAGATGGATGTGAGATTATGGAAAGGTAGAAGGAGAGAAGAAGTTGAGGAGGCCTTTTCTCAGGTTACCCTTAAACCCTACGCCCGAGAGCTCTTTGAATGGTTGAAAAAGAACAACTTCAAAACTGCTATAATAAGCGGGGGTTTGATGTGCCTTGCAAGAAAGGTGGGAGAAAAGTTAGGTGTGGATTTCATTGTAGCTAATGAGTTAAAGTTTGATTCCCAGGGAAGGATAGAGGGGGTGATAGTTAGAGTTACATTTGACAATAAAGGTGAGATTTTAAGACAGCTAAAGCAAAAAGTCAATCCAAATGTTACAATCGCCGTTGGGGATTGGAAAATGACAAATCAATGTTTGAGGAAGCTGATATTTCCATTTCTCTGGGAGATATTGACGGAGATTATAAAGCTAGGGATCTGAGGGACGTTCTCGAAATTTTGAAGAGTATTGTTAGAAACATTTAAGAATATTGAAGTAAATTTTCACGATTGGTGATAAGCTATGGCTAAACTCAAGGAGCCAATTATAGCAATCAATTTTAAGACGTACATAGAGGCAACTGGAAAAAGGGCTTTAGAAATAGCAAAGGCCGCTGAAAAAGTGTACAAAGAAACAGGTGTAACAATTGTGGTTGCTCCCCAGCTTGTAGATCTAAGAATGATTGCCGAAAGCGTTGAAATACCTGTATTCGCTCAACATATAGACCCGATAAAACCTGGGAGTCATACTGGACACGTTCTTCCTGAGGCTGTGAAGGAAGCTGGAGCGGTAGGGACTCTCCTCAATCACTCTGAGAATAGAATGATCCTTGCAGATCTCGAGGCTGCAATAAGGAGGGCCGAAGAAGTAGGTCTAATGACAATGGTCTGCTCTAATAATCCTGCTGTATCGGCGGCTGTAGCCGCTTTGAACCCAGATTATGTTGCTGTAGAGCCTCCTGAGTTGATAGGAACTGGTATCCCAGTCAGTAAGGCCAAGCCTGAAGTGATAACCAACACAGTGGAGTTGGTTAAGAAGGTAAATCCTGAGGTTAAGGTTCTTTGTGGAGCTGGAATATCCACGGGAGAAGACGTTAAGAAGGCAATAGAGCTTGGAACGGTAGGGGTTCTTTTAGCAAGTGGAGTAACAAAAGCAAAAGATCCAGAGAAGGCGATATGGGATCTTGTTTCGGGAATAATTAAGGAGTAGAAGCTAAATCTCTATCTTTACTGTTTTTCCTGTTTTTGAGGATTCATATGCTGCAAGGACTACTGCTAAATTCTTGAGTGCATCTTCTCCCGTTATTGGAGGTTCTTTATCTTGCTGAATTGCATCTATAAATGAGTTAATTATCCCCTCTATATCTGCCCTCTCCCAGTAAATCTTTTCGGTCTTGTCTTGATATACTGTGAAGTCTGGATAAGCTGTTCTTATATCAAGGAACCCATCGTCACCGACTATGTAGTACTTCATCTCTAGTCCCACGGGGTATCCTTTCGGATTCGCCCACCCTGCTGTTAGTAGGGTAACAACTCCGTTTTTGAACTTAATGAGTGCGGTTCCTATGTCGTCAACTTTAAATCCCCATATCTTTGCTCCTATGTCGGCATAAACCTCCACTGGATCACTCTCCGTAAGCCAGAAGAGTGAATCTATTCCATGGGGTGCCGTATCCATGAAGCCTCCTCCTCCACTCTTCCTTACGTCAAAGAACCAGCTTGTATCTAGGCCCTCTAAGAACATTGGTGGCTTTACATACTCTGAAATTGCATAGATGTACTCTAACCTTCCTATCTCGTTGTTTTCTATCATTTCTTTGGCCTTTCTTAATGGTTGAGTGAACCTGGGATTGAATGGAACCATTAGCTTAACTCCAGCTTTTCTTGCCGCTTTTATTATCTCCTTCCCATCCTCTAGAGTTAGTGCTATTGGCTTTTCTAGGAGTATGTGCTTGCCCTCTTCTGCAGCTCTTATTGCTACTTCTTTGTGCTTGTATGTTTCAGTAGCAATGTAAACCGCCTCTATTGTTTTGTCCTTTAACAATTCTTCATATGTTGGATAGAATTTTGCTCCATACTTCTTAGCTTCTAACTTTGCAACTCCAGAGTTCGGCCCATCTCCTGATATTGCAACAAGCTTAGCCCTTCTGCTCGCCTTAATTACGGGGGCATACCTCAACGCGTGAGGGTGAGCGTAGCTTATAATCCCAAACCTTACCATCTCACATCACCATCCTTGTGGGCTGGAAGCCTCGTCCTTTAGGGTGGGGAGGAAAGTCCGCTTTCTTAATTCTTCCAAACCTTTTTTCGCAATATTTATTGAGGCATTATAATCCCTATCAGCCACAAAGCCGCACTTTGGACACCTAAACACTCTATCATCTTTGAAAGTTCTAACGTAGTAACCGCAGTTTGAACACGTCTTTGAAGTCCCTCTCGGGCTTACAAAAATTACTGGCACACCGTATAGCTTTGCCTTGTAAACTATTTTTGCTATCAAGTCTGCATAGCTCCAAAGGTGTAAAATTTTCCTCAATAGTTTCGGCCTCCTTTGCTTTTTCAGCCCCTTCAGCTTCTCAAGGACAATAGCCCTATTCAACTGCTTTGCCTTTAAAACAAGTGCTTTAGCAATTTTATGGTTTAAGTCATTGACAAACCTCCTGTCTTTGTGGTTTGTCCTAGCATAAATGCCGAACTTTTTCATAAGCCTCTCTTGCCTTCTAGCAGTCAACCTTTCCATATGTTCCTTATGCCTTATTAATATGTCCCCTTGAACCCTCATAACTACTCTTCCCTTTTCATCGCTTGCCACCAACAAGTTGTAGTATCCCAAGTCCACCCCAATTGTTCCAACGGGCTTTATTGGTTCTTTTTCTGGAACATTGACCGAGACCAACGCATACCAATCTTTGTCAACACGTTTTATAATAACTCTACCGTGTTTGTATTGAAGATACTTCTTGTACTTCTTTGGAACGTATAGTGGCAAATAAACCCTCCTCCCCATTAAAGGGACAACCAATCCGTTATTTTCTATCCTAACATCAACACCTTTAAAGTAAATAACATCAGAGCGAAACTTCGGAAATTCTCCTCCGTTCTTGAGCCAAGAGCGATAGATTTCGATTGCCAAGTTCATGGCATCTTGGACAACATTGCTGTGTAGCTGGGGGTATTTGTCCCTAATTGCTCTGTAAGCAAATCTATGGAGGTTGCCCCTGTTGGGCTTCTCCCCAAGCTGAGCAATTGCACTAAGCCAATCATTTACACAGGCCTTGAAGGCTTCTATAGATTGTTCTAGCATCCATTCTTTGCTCCTTGTTAATGGTCTCATTTTCATCTTTAGCGTGAGCTTCATCTCACGCACTCATTATGTTTTTTGCGTAAAGCTTTTAAATACTTTTCGCTTACCTTATGGTGAGGGTGCCTCTGACCGTGCCCGATGACACCAACCTGCCCAATGAAGCACGGGCGACCGTGGGGAGGGTGTTCCCTGTGGGAACCCTCGCCATTCACGGCGAGGAGGAGGTCAGCTCCTCCACGTTCAATCTAACTGGTTCGCCCTTTCTTATACTCTCTCTTGCCTTTTCAGCTATATATAAGGCTATCAATGCGTCTTTAGCTGTAACGATCGGGTCACATTCTGACCTAATGCATTCGAAGAAGTGCTTTAGCTCAGCTTCAAAGGCTTCTGGAAACGTTGAGAGCATTGGGGAAAAGCGAGGCATCTCAAAACTACTCTTTACAACTCCCACCACTGGAGCATCTAAGGGTGTATATCTAATTCTTCCATTCTTTCCTATGATGTCCAGGTGGTGGTAGAAGACTCCATATTTGGCTGGGAGTGGATAGCTCCAACTCACTTCGACGATTCCAGTTTTTTCTCCTTCAAACTTTATGAACATTATTACGTGATCAAAGGTTTTGTTAACTCTTGCTTCGCCTCTTATGGCCTTTCCTACGGCAAAAACTTCTATTGGTTCGCTTTCAAAGAACCATCTAAGAAAGTCAGTTACGTGAACCCCTAAATCTAGTGCAACTCCTCCACTCTTGGATTCATCCCAGTACCAATAGTCGGCTGGGAATGGAAGATGTTGAACTTCAGTTTTTCTTATCTGCACTGGTAGTATGTTCCTGGACTTTATGACCTCCTTTATTTGGATCCATCTCTTGTCAAACCTTCTCACATGACCTACAAAGAGTTTAAGGCCTTGTTGTTCTGCTTCTTTTATCATTTCTTTTGCTTCTTCTACCGTTAAGGCTATAGGCTTCTCAACGATTACGTGCTTTCCAGCCTTTAGGGCTTTTATTGCTATCTCAGCGTGGGTGTATGTTGGTGTTAAAACCTCTACTACATCCATGTCTTCGTTCAGAAATTCATCTAGGTCTGTATATACTTTGGCATTCAATTCTTTTCCAGCTTTTTTTGCAGCCTCTTCGTTAATATCCATCACAGCCACTACTTTAGCTAGGTGTCTTAGTGCTTTCAATGCTGGCTTGTGAGCGAGATTAAAGATATTTCCACAACCCACAACACCTACTTTTAACCTTTCTACCATTCTCACCACCATATTATATTATTCCCCCATGATTAAAAAGATATTGCCAAATTCAGGATACTGTTAGGATAAGCTGTGGGGTGTCAGGTTTAAGTTACTGGCAGTACTTTAGAAAAAGAAGGGGGAACATGAAGTCTGAAACCATTATTTACT
>NZ_JASKLM010000016.1:0-33922 GCF_030153625.1 Pyrococcus sp.
AGTATAGAATGCTCTCAGCCTTCATTTCTCTCCCTTCTTTTTCTGAAAAATTATCAGAAACTTAAACCTAACGCCCTACCGCTTATCCTAACAGTATCCTGATAAAAATAATGTGTGAGAGTTGCTATCCCTGAAAATACAAATATGTCATCCGCTATCTTTGAAAAAATTATGGCATTTTGAGAAAGTTCCATTAGGAGAGGTAGAAACTCATTTACGAGGTTTGTTATGAAGCCTATCCATATTAAAAGGGCCCCTATGAGAAGGGGATAGTGCTCTCTTTGGTTAAGGGGAGTATAATGTTTGTGCTTGAGAATGTAATATATCCAAATTGTTGAAATGATAACTAAAAGTGTTTCGGTTAGAAACTTAAAATATGAGATATATGCCATATTGCTCGCCAGGTAGTTTTTACTCATAATATATAGATAAACTTTTTGAAAAAATTATTAATTAATGATTCCTTGAATTTTTAGAAATTCTTCAATCTCTTTAACTTCTTCTGGGGTAAGTTCAAACACTCTTTTCTTTGCATGCGGTACATTTTCTAGAATGTTTTTTAATGTCTTTAGTTCCTTTTTGTTTATTCCAAGCATGTGGCATGACTCCTTGAGGGCTTTTGACACTAGCTTTCTCCTATGCTGAAACAGAGCTTTTACTAAGTTCTCATTTAACTCTATTCTCTCATCTTTAGGTTTTGGAACGATAAGAACTAATGCAGAATCCACCTTGGGTTTTGGATAGAATGCCCCCCTTCCTATCTTCATTACAATTTTAGCATTTGCTAAAGCGTTCACCATTAGGGAAAGTCTTGAATAGTTTCTATCTCCAGGTTTTGCAACCATTCTCTTTGCAAATTCCAGTTGGTACATAACAACAGCTTTTTCAAAATCATGCTTCAGCAGTTTGAAGGTAAAGGGAGAAGAAATCTGATAGGGAATGTTAGAAACAACCTTGTTGAATTCGGGCCATTCAATTTTTACAGCATCTCCCTGAATGATTTCAACGTTCTCCCAGTTATATTCATTTTCCAAGATTTCAATGATTCTTTTATCCAGCTCTATTGCATAGACTTTCCCAGCTCTTTTTGATAACTCGTCTGTCAAGAAGCCGAACCCTGGACCTACTTCTAAAACTACATCGCTTTTCTTGATTTCAGCTGTTTCAACGGCTTTTATGATAACATCTCTCATGATTAGGAAATTCTGGCCTATTTTGTCTCTAGGAGAAAAATTGTATTTGGAGAGGAAATAGAAAAGTTTGTCTCTCATGTCTATTCACGGAATATTCTATTACTCCCTACAAATAGTCGGTATTTGTCTTTTCCTTGCAGCTCTTCTAATATTCTTTTTGCAATCATCTTTACTGGATCTGGAAGTCCTTTTACTCTCTTTTTAAGATCTTCAAAGCTTTCAAATGGCTTTTTTTCTCTTTCCTCAATGATTTCCCACATATGCTTTTTTCCTATTCCTGGGAGGAGCTCCAAACTGTGCAACCTGTTTGTTATTGGAGGAGCTATGTTGAAGAACTTTACAAATCTATCTTCATTGTTCTTAACAATTTCTTCCAGGACATAAGGGAGTTCGGCTTTTGCAGTGTCTGTTAGTTCATCGTATGTTAGCTTTTTGTTAATTTTTAGTACTTTGTCTCTCTCCCCCTTTCCCACATACACCCTCTCATACAACATTAGGTCAACTTTGGGGGTAACTTCTAGCAATGTGAATGCTTTTTCTCCTATCACCTGAGCTACAGGTTTTCCAAGATAGTGGCCTGTTCTTAGATCAGGATAACCATTTGGAAGATAGTCTAATACATATGCATATTCTTCATACTCAACATTCATTTTCTTCTTTATGCTATGATGATACGGATGTCTTCTGTGATAATCCATTATTCATCCCCCCTCTTTTTATAGTAGAGGAGTTTAATACTTTTATCATTTGGTATACTCTTTGTTCTAATAAGTTGTACATTGTACCATTTTTATTTTCCTCTTTTGAAAAGTTCTTGTTTGTAGAAAGGGTCCAGTTAAAGAAGAGAATTAGACAAACCTTTTGCTTTTTGGTATCTTAGCTCTCTTTCTCTTTTTGATAAAGTCAAGTATTTTAGGCAAGCAAAGTATTTAAATATCTTTATTTGCACTGAGAAATAGATCTTAATGGAGGTGAAAGGATGGTAGATTGGGAACTAATGAAAAAAATAATAGAATCTCCAGGAGTTTCTGGGTATGAACACCTGGGAATTAGAGACCTTGTGGTAGATATTCTTAAAGATGTTGCGGATGAAGTAAAAATTGATAAGCTTGGGAATGTGATTGCCCACTTTAAGGGCTCTGCTCCCAAGGTAATGGTTGCTGCTCACATGGATAAGATAGGACTCATGGTAAATCATATTGACAAAGATGGCTATCTACGTGTTGTCCCAATTGGTGGGGTTTTGCCTGAAACCTTAATAGCTCAGAAGATAAGATTCTTCACAGAAAAAGGGGAGAGATATGGTGTTGTAGGAGTTTTGCCTCCTCACTTGAGAAGGGAAGCCAAGGATCAAGGTGGTAAGATAGATTGGGATAGCATTATAGTGGATGTTGGAGCTTCTAGCAGGGAAGAAGCTGAAGAGATGGGATTCAGAATTGGGACAATTGGAGAGTTTGCACCAAACTTCACAAGGCTTAGCGAGCACAGGTTTGCCACCCCCTATTTGGATGATAGGATATGCCTATATGCGATGATTGAAGCTGCTAGACAATTAGGAGAGCATGAAGCAGATATATACATTGTAGCGTCTGTGCAGGAGGAGATTGGGCTCAGAGGAGCGAGGGTCGCGAGCTTTGCTATAGACCCAGAAGTTGGAATTGCTATGGATGTCACCTTTGCAAAGCAACCAAATGACAAAGGAAAGATAGTTCCAGAGTTGGGTAAGGGTCCCGTTATGGATGTTGGGCCAAATATTAATCCAAAACTAAGGCAGTTTGCTGACGAGGTTGCAAAGAAATATGAGATCCCATTACAAGTTGAACCAAGTCCAAGGCCTACTGGAACTGATGCAAATGTAATGCAGATAAACAGAGAAGGTGTTGCGACGGCAGTTCTCAGTATACCAATCAGATATATGCATTCCCAGGTTGAATTAGCTGATGCTAGAGATGTTGACAATACAATAAAACTTGCTAAGGCGTTACTTGAGGAGCTAAAGCCAATGGACTTTACACCGTGAGGGATATGATAATAGTAGTCCCAATTGGTGAAGTTCCTAGCGATGTTCTTTCTTTTCTTTCTGAAAATATTGAAAGCTTTTACATGAAGTTTGGAATAGGAGTTAAGATTATTGGCAGCCTTCCAATCTCGGCGTTTTCTCATGCCTATGACTTTTATAGAAATCAGTATTTAGCTAGGCATTTTTTACCAGCCCTTTCCATCATAAGAAGGGATTATAAAGCCTTGGCAGTAATGGGAGTTACGGAAGTTGATCTTTATGAGTCTGGCCTAAATTTTATCTTTGGCATAGCTCACCCTGGGTTTGGAGTTGCTTTAATTTCTCTTCACAGGCTTTATCCAGAATTCTATGGAGAACCCCCAGATAGAAAACTTTTGAAGGAAAGGGCATTGAAAGAGGCTATGCACGAGCTTGGTCACGTGTTTGGCTTGGAACATTGTCCGAATCCCAAGTGTGTAATGCATTTTTCAAACTCAATTATAGATACAGATATAAAGTCTTGGATGTATTGTAAGAACTGTCTTAGGAAACTTGAAGAGAGGCTGGGGAGGGGCTATGTACGAGGTAGAACTTAAAGGATATGCAAACGATGAGATATTTGAGAGAGTTAGGGAGAAATTTGAGTTTATGAGGAGAGAGATTCATGAGGATATTTATTATCAACACCCCTGTAGGGATTTTTCCAAGACAGATGAAGCCTTGAGAATTAGAATAAAAAGATTCAACGGCCATTTTGAGGCCTTTCTTACATACAAAGGTCCAAAAATTGATGAAAGGTCAAAGACAAGGTTAGAGATTGAGGTTGAGATTGATGACGTCGATAAGTATTCTCAATTGCTTGAGCTCTTAGGATTTAGAGAAATCCTAACCATAACAAAAACCAGGGAAAAGTATTATGTTGAGAAAGGAGTAACGATAACTTTAGACGATGTTGAAGGGTTAGGTAAATTTGTTGAGATTGAAACTCTTGTAAAAAATGAGGAAGAAATCCCGCAGGCAGTGGAAAAGCTAGAGGCAATCCTTAGGGAGATTGGTGTCGAGCAGTTTGAGAGGAGGTCGTATCTTGAGCTTCTTGTAGAAAAGCTTGAAAGATCTCGACATACTTAAACCCGTCATCGGGAAAGATCAATACTGTAGTTCCCTTGGGATTTATTTTTTCATAAGCTTTAACTACAGCTCCTGAGCTCAGCCCTATTATTAAGCCATCTGTTCGAGCTACTCGTAAGGCCCCCTCAACAGCTTCCCTTGTTGTGATCTCAACGACTTTGTCAACTTTTACCTGGAAGAACCATTTTGGTTTCGTTTCTATTCTCTTTATCCCTGGAATTTTTTCTCCCTCTGCAGGTACAACTCCTATGATCTTAGTCCCATACTTTTCTTTGAAATATTTTGAAAGGGCCGCTATATGTCCAGAGGTTCCCACTCCAGCTATTATTACTTCAGGCTTCTTTTTTATGCTTTTGAGTTGTTCATCAAGTTCTTTGGCAGTTCCATAGTAGTGGGCTTCGAAATTTGCATCGTTCTCAAACTGATTTAAATTCACTGCTTTGTCTTTCTTGGCCTCTTCTTTTACAAAATTTATGAACTCTGGATCAATAGTCTCGAATTTTGTCCTGATTACTTCTGCTCCAAACATTTTGATTAGAATTTCAGTTATTTTTGGAGTGGGTTTTGGGACATAAGCTCTGAATTTAAGTCCAAGTACTGCAGACAATGCCGCAAGAGCAATTCCAACGTTCCCAGATGTTGCCTCATATAAAGTATCTGTTCCATCGATTTCTCCGCTTTCAATTGCTTTCATTATCATGTTGTAGACTGGCCTGTCTTTGATGCTTCTACTGAATGGATTAAAGAACTCAAGCTTGGCAAAAAACATCCCTCCCTATTCCTAGCTTCACTAGTGGAGTTGGTTTGTACTTTTCGAATAGCTCTAAGGTACTTGAAAATACGTTCATCTTTTGATCACCAATATAAGGGCGGGACATTGCCTAATGTATTTTATGATTGCGGCAATTTTTTCTCTCTCAAAGATCTTAACACTTTGACAATTTCATTTAATGATAGAACGCTCTTGTCTACAACTCCCCTCTTCTTAAGCTCATACCCAACCTTTATCCTTGTCGGAATTTTAATACCTATACTCATCAAAATATCGACATTTTCAAAAACTTCTTCGGGTTTTCCCTCTAGGATGATAGTCCCCTTGTCAAAAACAACAATTCTATCTGCATGTTCAAGTAGAAAGTCAGTGTTGTGCTCAACTAAGACAACAGTAATTTTTTCCTCTTTGTTTAATAGTTTAACCAGACTTAGGATCTCCTCTTTCCCTAAGGGATCTAGCTGAGAAGTTGGCTCATCGAGCACTAGCACTTTTGGCTTCATGACGAGAACGCTGGCTATTGCTAATCTCTGTTTTTCTCCACCACTTAGTGCTAGGGGAGAGTGTTCCTTCTTTTCCCAAAGCCCTACTAGCTTTAGGGCCCATCTTATTCTTTTCCACATCTCTTCTCTTTCTATTCCAAGATTTTCAAGTGCAAAGGCCACCTCTTCGAGCACAGTCATGTTGAAGAGCTGTGACTCTGGATTCTGAAACACAAGACCGACAATTTGAGAAAGTTTTGAAACTGGATAATTAAGGGTGTTTAATCCATCCACAATTACTTCTCCCGAAAACTCACCTTTGATGGAGTGAGGAATAATACCATTTAATGTTAAGCAGAAAGTTGATTTGCCACTTCCGCTTGGACCGACTACTCCTAAAAATTCCCCCTTTCTAACAGTTAAATTAACATCCCTTAGGGAGTATTGTTTAGCTCCAAAATATTTGAAGCTAACATCCCTAACTTCAATTATCTTCACTCTTTGGACCTCCTGGAGAAAATCATTGCTAGTCCAACTATAAAGACTATCGTCGAGAATATTTCAAGCCTTCCCACCCACATTAATATTGTGAGAAGAATTTTTATGTCTAGGGGAAGCAGTGGAGACGTTATTCCGACGCTAAGCCCTACGTTTCCAATTGCGGAGGCTACTTCAAATAGTGCATCTGCAAATCTAACTCCTAGCCTTAGCATAATATATAAAGTTCCCAGGAGGAGAAATGCTATGTACGTCATTGTAAAGCCTAAAACTTCTTGAATTTCCTCTTCTGTGAACTCATATCCATTGACTCTCTTTCTTATTACCGCCCCCTTGGGAAGAATTGCCTGTTCTATGGTCCACTTAAGGCTTTGGTACATGAGAACTATTCTAATCAACTTTATACCACCAGAAGTACTACCTGCACTTCCTCCTATGACCATTAATATTGCCAGGAGTATCTTATCTATCTCTGGATATTCGGCCAAATTGCTTATTCCAAATCCAGTACATGTAATTGCTGAAACTGCATGAAATATTGATTCTCTTAGTGCCCTTATTGGAGTTAAATGTCCAAAAAAGACCAGAGAGTATGTCATTAGAGCCACTATTAAAGTAATAAAGTAAAGCATATACCTAACTTGAATATCTCTGAAGAATTCTTTGAGAGAACGATTTTTGAACATCCTATAATGGACAGTAAAGTTTGTGGCACCCATTATCATGAGGAATACAGTAACTGTTTCTATTGCAAGAGAATTAAAGTATCCAATGCTCAAGTCATGACTACTCATACCACCAGTTCCCAGGCCAGTCATTGAGTGAATTGTTGCATCAAACAAACTCATCCCATTGCTATAGTACAAGTAAATGCCTAGGAGCGTTAGGACTGCATAAATCTGAACTATAATTTTTGCCGTGTTTACAAAGTTAGGCAATATTCTCTCGCTCCTGGCCTCAGCCTTATATAGCCTAGCTGCAGCTACACCAGGTCTTATGAGAACTGTTAGTGCAACCAAAACTATTCCTATCCCACCAAGCCATTGCATCCAAGCTCTCCAAAAGAGGAGAATTTTTGGATAGCTCTCTAGGTTGCTCATCATTGTTAGTCCAGTCCCTGTCCATGCGCTCATTGTTTCGAAGTATGAATCTACAAATCTCATCTTTGCTATTCCCATAAAGGGAATAACACTAACTAAGGAAGCGAAAAGCCAAATAAATGCCGACGCCATCATTGCCTGTCTTAGATTTACGTCTTCGATCTTTTCCATGTGTTTAGATAACACCCACCCCAAAATAATACAGGAAAACCCAGGAATTGCGAAGTAGATTACCAAGGGTATCTCTTCTGGATAAAACCAGGCAAGCAAAACTGGAACTAAATAAGCTAATCCAATACCCTGCAAAATTGCTCCAATTAAGTTTCTGATTACGAAGAGATCTTCTGAGATGTTTATAAATGTCCTTAATTTGACCATACGGTTGCCTATTTTGCATGTTAAAAATAAAAACATTTCTTTTTATAGAGCCTCTAATATCTTATCTTCCCCTCCTGGGAGAACTAAGGGGCGAGAAATATGTTTCCGAGCATCTGGAGGAACTTCATAAATCTTCTTCTTTAAGTCTCTTGGCCTCTTAACTGGAGTCAATATTTTTTCCATCTTATATCCGCACTTTTTACACTTTAGATAATCTCCCTTGCTCTTCATCGTTCCTCCGCACTTTGGACATCTTGGCTTTTCATATTCCACTTTGGGAACAAGATTTACTGGGTAAAATTTTTCCAGGTTTACGGTTAATACTCCTTCGAATTCTTTGACTCCGCCAGCTATTATAACCTCATCTCCTGGGAGGAGTTTCCTCACGTAGTTTCTAAACTTTTTAGTTGGTTCAAAAGCTGCCACTCTAATCTTCCCTGTTTCATCCTCAAGTTCAAAAAATACATGTCTTCCTTTTTCCCAGTATTTTCCAGCGACTTTTCCCCTTATGACAACGTTATCATAAGGCTTAACATCTTTTATCTTCTTAACAACCAAATGATCGTCGGTATTTTGATTTGTTTTGTAAACTTGGAAGAATTCAATTGGTTCTTCTATTTTAATCATCTCAAAGACCTGAAGAATCTTTCCTACATCAATTCCTCTTATCCCCACAAGAACTGGGTCTTTTCCATGAGGAGTTATTAGGACAGTTCTCTTGTAAGGGTCAACGTTATCGTAGGTGAACGGATAGCTCCATTTGTCTGCATAAAATACACTTTCCTTAATAACTCTTCTTGGAGTTCCCCAGTACTCTCTTTTCCTGTAGGCAAGTAATTCGTAAGTGAACTTTTCTAGAGGATAGCCTATAGCTGCTAATCCCCCAATTATTCCTCTTCCGAGCTTGAATTTGTAAACTTCTGCGTTGACTTTTCGAGCTACATGTTCTGCTTCTTCGATTGTAACGT
Organism: Pyrococcus sp.; assembly: GCF_030153625.1. NCBI lineage: Archaea > Methanobacteriati > Methanobacteriota > Thermococci > Thermococcales > Thermococcaceae > Pyrococcus > Pyrococcus sp. The sequence goes on from NZ_JASKLM010000016.1 coordinate 8,519, forward strand.
GCTCTCTTAATGCTCTTAGAGAAAACTCTTCTAATTCCTTTGGCACTTCCCCAATTAAGAAAACAATCCCTGGATTTGTGTTCTCGTGATCTATATCGGCCAATTCCCTTACATACCGTATTACAAGTGTCTTTACTTCCTTTATCTTTTCTTCATCGATTTTAAAACTCATTGCAACGGCCCCATTTCCCCTGGTCTTGTAAGGAACATTTGGATTTAGCCTAATTAATCTTGGAAAGTCTAGAGGCTCAGCTATCTTGGAAATTTCCCTATATAGAATAGCCCCAATATATGTAGTGCACATTCCATTTGGTGAATCGGTGTCGTCAATACCTATGTGGATGAGCATCGATAAAGGCTCTTAAGGGATGCTTAAAAATAATATCCCAGGGGGTTAAAGATGAAGCTAACTCATGTAGATGAAAAAGGAGTTAAGATGGTAGAAGTTGGACATAAGAAGGATATGTATAGGAGAGCCATAGCAAAGGGTCGAATTAAACTTAAGCCTGAAACTATAAAGCTCATTAGAGAGGGAAAAATTGAGAAGGGAAACGTTCTAGCAGCTGCTCAAATTGCTGGAATATTAGCTGTGAAGAAGACCTTTGACATAATACCTCTTTGTCATCCAATTCCATTAACTGGGGTTGATATAACCTTTGACTTTGGCGAAGACTACATTGAAGTTACATGTGAGGTTAGAGCTATTTACAAGACTGGAGTAGAGATGGAAGCTTTAACAGGGGTTTCTGTGGCTCTCTTAACGATTTGGGACATGGTAAAGGCTGTAGAAAAAGATGAGAAAGGCCAATATCCCTATACTAAAATAGAGGAGATAAGGGTTGTAGAGAAAATTAAAGAAGAACGCTCCTAGTCATTGCTCCATCAAAGAGAATTGTAGAGCCAAGCATATATTCGGCATTATCGCTTAGTAGAAACTCTATTAGTCCTCCTAATTCTTCCCATTTTCCAGTTCTTTGAAGGGGAGTTCTTTCAATAACTTCCTTTTTCCATAACTCTTCTGGGTCAATACCTCTTTTTTCTGCTAATCTTCTGAGGTTTTCTCTAGCTCCTGGAGTATCAAAGCTCCCGAGTAGTACAGTGTATGCCCTTATTCCTTTCTTTCCATACGTTCTAGATATTCCTTTGGCAAGTTGAATTAAACCTGCTCTAGTGCTGTCTGCGAGGAGAAGTGGAGGCATTGGTTCTAAAACTGAGGCTGAACTCAAGTAAATTATAATTCCTTTTGTGTCATTTTTTAACCATTTATTAATCAAAAGGGTCGTTAAGTAACCAGGGGCGATTATGTGGAGTAAAGCTCCTTCTATCCAACCTTCATAGTCTAATTCGTGGATCATGCAAGGTTCACAATTTACATTGGGAGCATTCCAAACTAGCACATCTATTTTTCCTAAAATTTCCCAAGACTTTTCTACTAGATTTTCAATATCTTCTTTTTTTGAGAGATCTGCTTTAATCATATAAACTTTCCCATGTTTTTTTAACTCTTCTAGGGCTTTTCCTAGGTTTTTTTCATCTCTAGAAGATATCACTACTCTGTGCCCTTTTTTGAGGAGCTCCTTGGCTACATTAAAGCCTATCCCTCTTGAAGATGCAGTTATCAGAATGTTCATACGATTAAAATTAGTGTACACCCCTATTAAAATGTTCCTATGTGGTCATTTTTATTATACAAACTTGGGAATTCGTCAAATTTTATTCGAGATTTATTTTAAATTGTTCTAAAATTAATGACATTAAATAAATGAGCACTGTATATTTGTCAAAATGATAATTGGTATCTGGATATAAATTTAAGCTAGATTTTTGGATTTTATAAGAAGGGTGAGGAAAATGAGGTTTTGTTTTTGTAGAGAGGGAAAAGAAAGAAAGATCAAACCATTCAGAGTAGCTATAATAGGAGCGGGTCCTGCAGGATTATCAGCTGCATGTTCATTAGCTTGTGATGGATTTGAAGTTCACGTTTATGATAAAATGCCGGAGCCTGGGGGGATGATAGCCTTTGGAATTCCTGAGTGGAGAATTCCAATAAGCAAAGTAAGGCAAGCAGTTAGGGAGATTGAAGAGCTTGGGGTAGTGTTTCATATGCGAACGAAAGTAGTTTATGACTCTCCTAGGGAACTTGGAGATGAATTTGCAGAAAGATTTGTATCTTTAGAGAAGCTGATGAGAGAGTATGATGCGATTTTAATTGCTACTGGAGCATGGAGGTCTAAAATTTTGGATATTCCCGGTAAAGATCTTGAGGGTGTTGAAAATGCTCTTCAACTCCTCCTAAAAATAAATTTAGCTAGGATTGGTTACCTATCTTCAACAAAAATACCTTCCTTTGAAGGAAAGAGGGTTGTAATAATTGGGGCAGGTTATACTGCAGTTGATGTTGCCAAAGAAGCAAAATTATTGGGGGCAAAATCAGTAATAGTTGCATACAGAAGGAGCCTAGAGGAATCATATGCAAAGAATGAGTTTAAGAAACTTATGAAAGAGGGAATTGAGTTCCTTGAGTATGTAACTCCTACAAGAATCTTTGGAGATGAGACTGTTAAAGAAGTCGAATTTGCAAAAACCAAGGTAGTCAAAGGATCCGTGATTCTAACAGAAGAGAAAATAACTATTCCTGCAGACATCGTTATATTTGCAATAGGTCAAGTTCCTACAAACCCCATAAGAGAGATTTCGTGTTCAAATGAGGATATCCTCAAAAGTACTGGAATATTCTTCGCTGGAGATGTTATATTTCCAAGAAATATAGGAACAGCAATTGGAGAAGGCCGAAAAGTTGCTGAAGAAATAAAAGCATGGCTAACGGAGCGTGCATTCTTGAATATTGGGCTTGTTTCTCTTAGGAGTATTCCGAAGAGTGTAGGTGAGTGTTAGATAGATTTTATAAACTTTTCTTCCTAATTTTTAAATGATGGAAAAAGAGCAACTTACGACAGTAGTTGAGAGGATGTTAAAGAAGATAGGGTTTAGAACAGCTAGAGTATTGTTTAAGGGAGGGTGTTTTGACTTAGTGGCTACTAGGCAACTTCTTTTACTGTTTATAAAGACGTTAGTGAATATTGATAAATTTACAGAAGAACAGGCTGATGATTTAAAGAGGTTGGCAAAACTGTTTAGAGCTTCGGCTCTTTTAGTAGGACTAAAAACAAAAAACATGGAACTAGAAGATGGGGTTGTTTATGAGAGATTTGGAATTTATGCCGTTACTCCGGAGACTCTGTTTTCCATATTGGCTGGTAATGAATATCCTTTGGTAATGGCCGAGAGAGGAGGATTTTTCGTTAGAATTGATGGGGAAAAGCTGAGAGAGCTCAGAGAAAAATATGGATATTCGACAACAGAACTTGCAGAAATTCTTGGTGTTTCAAGAAAGAGCGTTCAAAGATACGAGAGAGGTGAGAGTGTAGTAAGTGTAGATGTAGCAATAAAGCTTGAAGAAATCTTCGATGAACCGCTAGTAAAGCCAATAGATATATTCAAGGCAAAAATCGAGAAAGTGACTTTATCCCCATTGCCAGAAAATGAGTTAGAAAAAGAAGTATTTGAGGGGTTAAAGAGACTTGGAATGAGTGTTGTAAAAATAAAGAAGGCTCCATTTAATGCGGTTACAAAGGAGGAAGAGGAAGAAGTTAAACTACTCACAGGAATTGACGAGAGAAAAACCTCATCAACAATCAGAAGGGTAAGATTAGTTAACCAAATAACAGAATTTATAGAGAGTGAGGGAATATTTCTCCTTAATGAAAAGAAAATGGAAGTCGTCGGAAAAGTTCCAATTATACCTAAAGACATCCTCAATGAAGTTAGAGATGTTGATGAGCTAATGGAGATTATTAAAGAGCTAAGAAGTAACACCTAAATTTTTATCTTTTTCCATTTTCCTTTTTTAAATACTATCCAGAATAACCCCGCTGAAATAAATGTTTCGACGCTCATTCCTATCCAGGCAGCAATAACGCCCAATCCCTTGAACTCTATGCCTAGAGTTGGAAGTGAAAAGCCAAATCCTAGGAGGTAAGATGGAATAATTCTGAAGAAAAGCTTGCTAATTGCCGTTACATATAGAGGACTCTTTGTATCTCCAGCTCCTCTAAGAGCTCCACTCAACACAAAGATGACTCCTAAGGGTATCTCACTTATCCCAACTATTATGAGGTATATAGTTGCAAGTCTCTTAACTTCCTCATAGTAAGGATCTGTTGGAGACAGAAATGGCCTAACTAAGATACTTGGAATGGTCATCAATATAAAAGCCATAACACTCATGAAGAGTGTTGTCATCTTTAGAGATTCTTTGACAATCTTTTCAGCTTCATCGGGTTTTTTAGCTCCTAATGTCTGCCCTACTAGCGTAGAAGTTGCAATGCTAAATCCAAAGGCTGGCATGTAGGCTATACTTTCCACTCTTAGCCCAATTTGATGGGCGGATAATGCAATCTTCCCAAATCTTGTGACTATTGCCATGTAAAGGAAGTTATAGAAACTAAATAGCCCCCTTTCGAGTAGAGCTGGAATTCCAATTCTTAATATCTTTTCAACTATATCAAGATGTAGCCTCCACTCTATCACGGGTTTAATGACAAGTTTGCCATTTAAAAATAACAATATCCCAATTAAAAACGAAACTGTAATTCCTATTCCTGAAGCCCAGGCAGCGCCTACTGGGCCAAGTCTAGGAAATCCAAGTTTTCCAAAGACTAAAAGATAATCAAACACACCATTTAAGATATTCATCAGAATGTTAAGTTTCATTGGAGTTTTCGTATCCCCAGCTCCCCTAAGAGCCGAGAAAAACACAAATCCTACAAATCTAATTGGATAGAATAGGAATAACACTTTTAGATATTCGTATCCAATTTCAAGAACTTCTTCTTTGGCGCCCATGATTTTTAGAATTTCATCTCCAAAGAAAATTCCAAAGAGCATTACTGGAATTCCAAGGAGAAATGCTAAATACATGCTTTGCTCTGCTACCCTTGAAGCCTCATCGAGCTTCCCTTCCCCCACTCTTCTAGCTACTATAGCTAAAGTTCCAGTGGAAACGGCAATCATTATTGGGAACATGAACCAACTTATCTGTCCTCCTAGCCCAACAGCTCCCAAGGCAATAGAACTAACATGGCCTACAATCATCATATCCACTAAGTTGAGCAATGTTTGGCTTATGTTTCCCGCTATTGCTGGCCATGCTAGATTCCATATTTTCTTTCTTAATCCCTCCATGGATCATCCCAATTACAATCTGTATCTAAACGATAAAAGAAAAATTGTAATTTATAAGACTTTTGTAGAAAAGACTTTCTTCGGTTTTTAGACAAAAATCTTATATGCCTACTTTTAATCAAAATAAAAGTAGCTTTGAAAAACTTAACAGGAGAGGTTAGTGTATGTCCATAATAGTCGTCACTGGAAGGGGAGGAGCAGGAAAAACTACTACAACCGCTAACTTAAGCACTTATTTTGCTCAGCGAGGGTATAGAGTATTAGTGGTAGATGGGGATTTATATCTTCCAAATTTGGGGCTACACTTCGCTTTGGACAATGTGAAATATACAATTCATTCAGTTGTTAAAGATCCTAATATTGATCCAGAATGGGCAATTTATCGACATAGAGAGACTGGAGTTTACGTGATGCCAGGAAGTCCCAGGCTTGAAGATGTGATAGGAATATCGGCTCAAAGGTTGAGAGACGTATTGGAGAATCTCAAATATAAATACCCTCTTGTATTTTTGGATTCTCCAACAGGGGTCCCCTTTGATACCCTCCCTGCGTTTGAAATATCTGATTATCAAATTATTGTAGTGGAAGTGGAAAGATCTCCCATATACTCTTTTGAAGTTATGGTGGAAAACGAAGTTCTAAAGCTTAAGGCTTTGGGGGATAAATTTGGGTTAAAAGTAGGTGTAGTGCTTAACAAGGTTAGAGAAGCTGCAGATGTTATAGATAAGATAATTGAAGTTATTGATGAGGAAATAGGAGTTCCTGTCCTTGGAGTTATTCCATTTGATGAGGCGGTTCCAGAATCAGTAAACGCTGGAATTCCGGTTATAGTTTATAAGCCCAGAAGTGAGGCTGCTATAGCTTTTAAAGAGTGTGGACAGATAACTGAAGAGTGGATTTTTGGATCATCTGAGTCTTCTCTCTAGTTGGGGGTGCCATAATGGAAATAGAAGAAATTATAGAGAAAGTTGTTCGGGGAGAGATTAAGTTCCATCAAGTAGAAAACTACGTGAATGGAGATAAAAGGCTTGCAACTGAGATAAGAAGGAAAGCCTTAGAGAAAAAACTTGGAATACAGTTAAAGCACATAGGCCACTACTCGATTGATCCAAATGAAGTTATTGGAAGGAACATTGAAAACATGATAGGAGTTGTTCAGATACCAATGGGCATTGCGGGACCTCTAAAAATTAACGGTGAATATGCAAGAGGTGAGTTCTATATTCCTTTGGCCACGACTGAAGGTGCTTTAGTTGCTTCAGTAAATAGAGGTTGTTCTGCTTTAACAGAGGCTGGTGGAGTTTACACGACCTTAATAGATGACAAGATGACGAGGGCCCCTCTATTGAAATGTCCGAATGCTAGAAGGGCAAGAGAAGTAGCTGAATGGGTTAGGAACAATTTGGATTACCTCCAAGAAAAAGCTGTTAGCAAGGTCACCCGTCACGGGAAGCTTAGGGGAGTAAAACCCTTTATTGTAGGAAGAAATCTATACCTAAGATTTGAATTCGAAACTGGGGATGCCATGGGAATGAACATGGTTACAATAGCGAGTGAAGAGATAATGAAAGTAATTGAGGAAGAATTTCCTGATGTAAAATACTTGGCTCTTTCTGGTAATCTATGTGTTGATAAGAAGCCAAACGCCCTAAACTTTATCCTGGGAAGAGGAAAGACCGTTATTGCTGAGGCTGTAGTCCCTAGAGAGATCGTTAAGAAAAAGCTAAAGACTACTCCAGAGCTTATTGCCGAAGTAAACTACCTAAAGAACTTAGTGGGTTCAGCTCAGGCAGGTTCTTACGGTTTTAACGCCCACTTTGCCAACATTGTAGGGGCGATATTCCTGGCCACAGGTCAGGATGAGGCCCAGATTACCGAGGGTGCTCATGGAATAACCCTCGCTGAAGTGACTGAGGACGGGGATCTCTACATAAGCATAACAATGCCAAGTCTAGAAATAGGGACAGTTGGAGGTGGAACTAGAGTACCTCCTCAAAAAGAAGCTCTGGAAATCATGGGAGTTGCTGGAGGAGGAGACCCTCCGGGGATAAATGCGAAGAAATTTGCGGAAATAGTCGCTGGAGCGGTTTTGGCTGGTGAACTGTCTCTTTTGGCTGCAATTGCCGCTAAACATTTGGCTAGAGCTCATAAAATGCTTGGAAGATAATTTCTTCTACCGTCAATTTTTTAATTTGCATAATTTTAATAACAAAATGGAACAAAAATTCTGAGGGGGTGAGCAGATGCCAGTAATAGAAGAGATTCCGACAGTAAAGTTTGAGAGAGTCGGGATGCACTCCCATATAAGGGGTCTTGGATTAGATGAGAACGGTAAGGCAAAGTTCATTGGAGATGGAATGGTTGGCCAAGTAAAAGCAAGAGAAGCTGCGGGAATAGCAGTAAAATTGATTAAACAGGGTAAACTCGCTGGAAAGGGAATTCTCTTGGTAGGGCCAACAGGAAGTGGAAAAACTGCAATTGCAATGGGTATAGCGAGAGAGCTTGGTGAAGATGTTCCATTCGTTCAAATAAGTGGAAGTGAAATATATTCAGCAGAGATGAAAAAGACAGAATTCCTCAAGCAGGCTCTTAGAAGAGCTATAGGCGTGAGAATAAGTGAGGAAAGGAAAGTATACGAAGGAAAAGTAGAAAAGATCGAGATAAGAAGAACGAGACATCCCTTTAACCCCTACATGGAAATTCCAGAAAGCATAGTACTAACTTTAAAAACAACCGACGATTCAAAGACTATACGAGCAGGAAGGGAGATAGCATATCAAATACTTGAAATGGGTATCGAAGAGGGAGATGTTATTCAAATTGATGCTGAAACTGGAAGAGTTTCAAGAATTGGAACTACAAAAGAGGAAGAGGGATTGTTCTTCCGAAAGAAGGTGGAAATACCTACGGGTCCGGTATTGAAGATCAAAGAATTTACATATACGGTCACTCTTCACGATTTAGATGTTGTTAATGCAAGAGCCGGTGGAATATTTAGCCTTCTCTTTGGAGGTGGAATGGAAATTAATGATGAGATAAGGGAGAGAGTAGACCAAACAGTTAAGCAGTGGATTGAAGAAGGAAGAGCAACCCTAGTACCGGGAGTACTCTTCATAGATGAATGCCACATGCTAGACATAGAAGCATTCTCATTCTTGGCTAGAGCCATGGAAAGTGAGCTTGCTCCGATCCTAATCTTAGCTACGAACAGGGGTATGACAAAGATAAGAGGAACTGACATAGAGTCTCCACATGGAATTCCACTTGACATGCTTGACAGATTACTCATAATAAATACCGAACCATACAAGAAGGAAGAGATAAGAGAGATTGTAAAGATAAGGGCAAGAGAAGAGAAGATAGAGCTTAGTGAGGAGGCTCTCGAATATCTAGCGGAACTGGGTGAGCAGACGAGCCTTAGGTATGCAGTGCAACTACTGGCTCCAGCTAGCATAATTGCTGGAGGAAAGAGAGTTGAGAAGGAGCATATTGAGAAGGCCAGAGAATACTTTGCAGATGTGAAGAGGAGCATAGCCTTTGTAGAGAAGGTGGAAGGAATGCTCAAGTGATTGAGCAGAGAATGTCAAAGAAAAGTGAACCAATCCAGTGAACTAAAAAGCTTGGTACTATACTTTCCTCTTTTAAATCTATTTTTGCAAATATTATGCCCGCGATAAATGAATATGGGATCTCTATAGTGGGTTTTCCTACATGGATGATTGTGTATGGGATATCTTGGAAAATAATACCAATTGTTGGAGATTTCTTTGCAATAGGGAACAGTAAAAATCCCCTAAAAAATGCTTCGTGGGCAAACATAACTACTCCTATAAGGATTTCCTTCAAAGCAAAGTCCAGTGCACTTGAGTAAGAGAATATTGGATAATAATTTCTCATTTCAGGAATTGCTAGTCCAGCAAAACCCAGCAAGAATGCAAAAACCAGAAGTAATTCAGTGGATCTCAAGCTATTTGGAGTCCTAAAGCCAACTTCTCTAGGAGTTATCCCCAGAAGTTGATAAATTATTGTTGGAATTATAAGGTAAAAAATGACGACTAAGACTACCCAGAAGTAGAAGGTTCTAGCCAAAATTGGGATAAAGGAAAGAGGAAGTAGGATTAGTGGTGCTACGTATTCTTTCATCATCTCCAATCACACTATTAGTTCTATTATTAAAGGAAGCAGAAAAGCTGTATAGACACCGTTGAGTGCCATGGCCAATCCACTTACTGCTCCTGATAACTCATCTTCAAGTATCATTCTTGCGGTGCCAAGGCCATGAGAAGAAACTCCTGTAGCCAGTCCCCTTGCAACTCTATCTCTGATGTTGAAGAAGTCAAGTAACTCCGGAGCAAGAGCATTTCCAAGAATTCCAGTTAAGATCACTAGAACAGCTGTTAGCTCTGGGATTCCACCTATCTTTTCGCTAACACCCATTGCAATTGCCGTAGTTACACTCTTTGGGGCAATAGTCCTCTGGAGAATTTCTGGAGCATTAAAAGCTTTCAAGATGTATACAGCTGAAAGTATTGCCACGGTTCCACCAGTGATTATACCAGCTGCAATCTCCTTCTTATATTCTTTCACAATATTGATTTGCTTATATAGGGGGATAGCTAAACTTACAACAGCTGGTCCTAGTAAAAAGCTCAGAAATCTCGCTGATTCCATATATTTCTCGTAGCTAATATTCCCAACTTTAAGAATGAGAGCGATTAGAAGTATTGAGAGGAGAACTGGGTTTAATATTGGAGTTTTCTTCTTGGAATATGCCCAGGAGAAAAATGTATATGCTGAGATTGTGAGAAATATTCCAAATGTGTTCATCTTCTAAGCACCTCCACAACCTTTCCTGTTGCCCACAGAGTTATCAGAAAGCTGAAAATGAGGGCAGTTACTATTGCCACAATGTTTTCCTTTAGGAGATCTAAGTATAGGATAATCCCAACTCCTGGGGGGATAAACATTATGCTCATGTTTTTCACAAGGAATTCTGCTTCTTTTTCTACATCTCTAATTTCTATAATTCCCGTTATCAACGCAATTGTCAATAATAGCATTCCAAGAACGCTCCCAAGAACTGGAATTCCTAAGCTTTCTATTAATTCTCCCAGAAATAGAAATCCAAAGATTATAGCTAATCCCTTGTACATGAAACCACCCTTCAACATTAGGGGAAAGAAGTTATATACTTCTCTACTCGCATACCAGTATAGGTGTACAATAATGCCCTACATAGAGAAGCTTGAACTAAAGGGATTCAAATCTTATGGGAACAAGAAAGTGGTAATACCCTTTTCAAAAGGATTCACGGCAATAGTAGGAGCTAATGGATCTGGAAAGAGCAACATTGGAGATGCTATTCTCTTTGTACTGGGAGGGTTATCAGCAAAGGCCATGAGGGCCAGTAGAATCAGTGATCTCATATTTGCTGGAAGTAAAAATGAACCCCCAGCTAAGTATGCTGAAGTTGCAATATATTTTAACAACGAGGATAGAGGCTTTCCAATTGATGAAGATGAAGTGGTGATTAGAAGGAGGGTTTACCCCGACGGTAGGAGTTCTTACTGGTTAAATGGGAGAAGAGCTACAAGAAGTGAAATTCTTGATATTTTGACCGCTGCCATGATATCCCCAGATGGTTATAATATAGTTCTCCAGGGAGATATAACGAAGTTCATTAAGATGAGTCCTTTAGAGAGGAGACTCCTTATAGATGACATATCTGGAATTGCTGAGTATGATTCTAAGAAAGAGAAAGCTTTAGAGGAATTAAAGCAAGCTGAGGAAAATTTAGCTAGGGTGGATCTCCTGATCAAAGAAGTAAAGAAGCAACTTGACAAGCTTGAAAAGGAAAGAAATGACGCGCTTAGATATCTAGATTTAAAAGATAAGCTTGAGAAAGCTAAAGTTTCTCTTCTCCTGGGTGAAATAAAGATACTAGAAACTCAAATAAAAGAAGGGGAAAAGAGAAGGGCTGAAATAGAAGAGGAAATTCAGAAAATCGAAAAAGAGATAGAAAAAATTGGAAAAGAAATTGTTGAAAAAGTAAAAGTTCTAAGAGAAATTGAAGAAAGAATTGAGAAAGAAAGCGGGGAAGAGGCAATTCAAATAACTAAGAAAATTGGAGAAGTTACATCAAAAATTGAATTGACAAAGAGGAACATTGAGGTTGCAAAAGAGGAACTGGAGGATGCTCAAAGAAGGCTTGCGAAAACTAAGGAGGAACTTAGAAAAGTTCTATCAGAAATAGAGAAATCAAAAGGAGCTATAACAAGATGGAAAAAGAGGAGAGATGCTCTGATAAATGAAATCAAAAAGAAAGAGGAGGAAAGAAACGTTCTCGTAGTTAAGCTTGGGGAAATTGATAAAACTTTTGGAGCTGCAAGAGAAGAGTTTGACTCAGTTGTTAAGGAACTAGAGGAAACAACGAGAAAGATGTACGAAATCGAAGGGAATATAAGGAGACTCCAAGAAGAAAAAGAAAAGCTCCACTCTAGAATATTGTTCCTAAGAGCAAAACTTCCAGGAATTAAGGAAAAAATTAATGAATTTAAAGCAGTTGTTGAAGATAAAAGGGCAGAAATTAGTGAAATAGAAGGAAAGCTCTCAACAATACAGGCCAAAAGGATTAAAGTTGAAAAGGAAATTGAGGCAAAGAGTAATGAATTAGAAAAAGTTTCGAAAGAGTTAGAATCCTCAGAGAGAGAATTAATAGCTGCTGAGGCCCAAAGAGAAGTGAGAGGAAATAGGGCTGCCGAGGAGTTAAAGCGTTCTGGGATTGGCGGGATCTATGGAACACTCGCCGAGTTAATAAAGGTCAAAGACGAAGCTTATGCCCTCGCAATCGAAGTTGCCCTGGGAAATAGAGCAGACAATGTAGTTGTTGAAGATGAGCTCGTGGCTGAAAAGGCGATAAAATACTTGAAGGAGCATAAGCTAGGTAGATTGACTTTTCTCCCTCTTAACAAGATAAAACCTAAACACGTTGATTCTTCCGTAGGATTACCAGCTGTTGATGTTATTGAGTATGATCAAAAAATAGAGAATGCTGTAAAGTTTGCTCTTGGAGATACAGTTATAGTCAACTCTATGGAGGAAGCTAGACCTCACATAGGAAAGGTTAGAATGGTAACAATTGAAGGAGAGCTCTATGAAAGAAGTGGCGCAATAACAGGAGGACATTTTAGAGCGAGAGGCCTTGCAGTAGATACAACGAAACTTAGGGAAAAAGTGGAATCTCTAAGGAGGAGGAAAGAAGCTTTGGAGGGAGAATTAAATTCCCTAAAAATCGAACTTAGGAGTTTAGAAAATGCAAGCTTTGAGTTGAGAATAAAGCTTAGTGATGAGAAAAAGGAGCTTGAACTTGCTAGCAAAGACCTAAACAGGTTGTTGGAAGAGGAGAATGCAGTAAAGGAAGAAATTGAAGAATCTGAGAGGAAAATACAAGAAATTGAGCAGAAAATTGAAAATGAGAAAAGTGAGCTAGCTAAGTTACGGGGTAGAATTCAGAGGCTTGAAAGGAAGAAAGAGAAACTTAAGAAAGCCCTAGAAAATCCAGAAGCTAGAGAGCTAATGGAAAAGATAAGAATAATCGATGGAGAAATTTCCTCTCTCAAGGAAGAACTTAGCAGAATTGAAAGTAGAATAGAAAGTCTAGAGTCTAGGCTCAATGAGGAGTTACTTCCAAGAAAAGCTTCATTAGAGGAGGAAATTGAAGGATTAGTTAACAAGATAAATGCCCTTAAGAACAACATATCTGAAAATGAGAAGGCTTTAGAACTTCTGAACAAGGAGCTTGAAAAATTGAAGTCCATAGAAGAAAACATTAAGGGTGAGATTAGAACATTGAGAGAAAAGCGGAAAAAGCTCGAAGAAGATATATCAAAGCTTAGAGAGAAAAAAGAAGTGCTTCAACGCAAGCTTCAAGAGCTCGAGATTGAAGCTAACACGTTAAAAGTAAGAGATGCTCAACTGAACGCCCAGCTGGAAGAAAAGAAGTATCAACTTACGCACTATGATAAAAACCTCATTAAGTCGATAAAGGAAATTCCTCTCGACTTAGAGAAGGTTAAGAAGGAAATTGAGAAGATGGAGGAGGAGATAAGGTCTCTAGAGCCTGTTAACATGAAAGCTATTGAGGATTTTGAGATCGTTGAGAGAAGGTATCTAGAGCTTAAGAGCAAGAGAGAAAAGTTAGAAGCAGAAAAGGAGAGCATAATAGAGTTCATAAATGAAATCGAAAAAGAAAAGAAAAATGTCTTTATGAGGACTTTTGAGGCAATCTCGAGGAATTTCTCAGAGATATTTGCAAAGCTTTCCCCAGGTGGATCAGCTAGACTAATATTGGAAAATCCAGAGGATCCTTTCTCCGGAGGGTTAGAAATAGAGGCCAAGCCAGCCGGAAAAGATGTCAAGAGAATTGAAGCTATGAGTGGTGGGGAAAAAGCTTTAACGGCATTGGCCTTTGTGTTTGCAATTCAGAAATTTAAGCCTGCTCCATTTTATCTCTTCGATGAGATAGATGCTCATTTAGATGATGCAAACGTCAAGAGGGTTGCAGACTTGATAAAAGAGTCATCAAAGGAGAGCCAGTTCATAGTAATAACGCTAAGAGATGTAATGATGGCAAATGCAGACAAGATAATAGGTGTAAGCATGAGAGATGGAGTGAGCAAGGTGGTCTCTCTAAGCCTGGAGAAGGCAATGAAGATACTTGAGGAGATAAGAAAGAAGCAAGGGTGGGAACATGGAAATTGAGGTTACTCCTGTAGACATTTTGCTTCAGCTTGTTAAGATGGGAAAAGTTGATCCATGGAATATCGATATTGTCGATCTAACTGAAAAGTACATTAAAATGCTTAGGGAGATGCAGGAGCTAGACTTGAGAATTTCAGCGAGGGCAATTTTAGCTGCTGCAATACTAGTTAGGATGAAAAGTGAGGCTTTGCTAAATGAAGACTCTAGGGAGCAAGAAGAAAAGGAAGAGGAAAGAATAAGGGTGGAGGTAGATCCCTTAGTTCCACCATTAAGGAGGGTTGAGAGATACTATACCTTGGATGACTTAATTGACGCTCTAATGGAGGCATTGGAAGAAGCTGAGAGGAGAAAACCAAAGAAAAAGAAGAAAGTCGAGATTGATGAGGAGATATTTGTTATTGATGACTTTAGAGTGGACATCGAAAAATACGTTGAAGAGCTTTACAAGGTTGTTAAGAAAATCTACGAAAAAACAGGAACACCAATAAAGTTCTGGGACTTAGTTCCTGATGTTGAGCCAAAGATAATAGCGAGAACTTTTCTATATCTCTTGTTCCTTGAGAATATGGGGAGGGTTGAGATAATCCAAGAAGAGCCTTTTGGCGAGATCTTAGTAGTTCCAATGTAAAATAGGAAAGTTTTATAAATATTGAATGCAGAAAGTATTTGTTGAGGCGAGACAATGAGAAAACATGTATTGCTGGCAATTAGTATAATTTTAATTTTAATTGTAGCCTATAGTGCCTACGTGCTCAGTTATCCCAAATATCCAGAAGTTGATAATTGTATAAATCCTTTTAAAGTTGTAAGACCTATTGCTAGAGTTCAGAAGAACTGGTCTAAAATCCATATATTTTTTTAACTTACCACAAACAGGAATTTCTGGAAGCTGGCTAAGCCTTGGAATGTTATGTGGTGAGAGCTGTTGTACCGAAAAAGGGAGCAAATGCGAGTCTATTTTTCCTGAACCAAGACCTTAGGATGTGGAGGTGTTAATATGAGGGAAATTGGAAAAAAGTACATTTTGGCTATTTCCTTTATATTTTTGATAGGGATAAGCATTTCATTAGCTGAGTATTATTCTCTGCCAATGGCAGTAGCTTTAGCCTTAGTGAGCACTGTTCTAGCTATTTTAGTCCCTTGGGTCATCATTTCTACAGTTTCAAAAAAGGAATTTAGGTATTCTACCGTTTCAGCGTTTTTGCTAGCATCTCTCTGGGAGTTTTTCTGCTCTTACTTAACCCGAATGTTGAGCTATCCACTTTGGAAGTTCTTCTTTAATGCTGGGATAGGTGGAATCGTTGTTACGGCTATTATTGCGATAGGGAGCATGATAAAAGCTAAGGATATTTCAGCTGAAGTAAAATAGAGCTCTCTCCCATCTTTTTGCGGGTCTAAAAGTTAAGGCTAACAAAGGCTCATGAGTACCAATGTAAAGAACCTTCTTCTCCTTATTTATGTAAAAATAGTATTTCCCTGGAGGAATCTCCTGAAGGAATTTTATTGGTTTTGTTATTTTCGCAATTTTCTTATCCCAAAACACGCATTCGTAGCTCTCTTCGATATCCTTAACTCTCTTAACGATATCTCCAAGGTCTAAAAGTTCACCATCAAGCTTAGTTGCAACTAGCGTTTTGTTGCCATCAGTAAAGAGTATGGTATCCTCTACTTCAATCCTAATCGAATTTTTTAGAAAAGAAAATAAGGTAGAGTAAATTTTGTAAATTTTTCTTTTCTTAGCTAACCTCTTAGCTATCCTTTCTTTAGCATGATTAGTGAGTAACATTTTTCTCCTGTTTGTATTCTTTTGCTGCTCTAACGAGTCCGTGAAAGACTGGAGCTGGTCTCATTGGCCTCGACTTAAATTCTGGGTGGAACTGAGTTGCTATGAAGTATCTCTTATCTGGCAATTCTAGAATTTCCATTCTTCTTTCATCGTCCCCCGCAACTCCACTAAACACTAATCCAGCTTTCTCAAGAGCTTCAATGTAATTAGGATTGACCTCCCACCTGTGCCTATGTCTCTCATATACGAGTTCCTTATTGTAAAGGGAATATGCTAAGGTTCCTTTCTTTATCTTTACTGGGTAAGCTCCAAGTCTCATAGTTCCTCCAAGCCTGTCTAGGTTTCGCTGCTCTGGCATTAGGTCAACAACTGGATATGGAGTTTGGGGATCTATTTCAGTTGAATGGGCTCCCTTCATTCCTAAAACATTTCTTGCAAACTCAACAACTGTTAGTTGGAAGCCAAAGCATATGCCTAGGAAGGGGATGTCATTTTCTCTTGCATATCTTATTGCCTGTATCTTTCCTTCAGCTCCCCTTGCCCCAAATCCTCCTGGGATTATAATACCATCAACTCCTTCAAGAAGCTTCGTTCCATGAGTTTCAACGTCCTCGGCCTCAATCCATCTTATCTTTACCTTGACTTCATTACTAACGCTGGCATGTTTTAATGCTTCTTTAATGCTAAGGTAAGAATCTTGCAATTTGACGTACTTTCCAACTATTGCAATCTCAACAGTTTCAGTTAGGGCCTTGTATTTTGCAACCATCTTTTCCCAATCTTTTAGGTCTGGTTCCCTATCTTCAAGCTTGAGCCTTTTTGTTAGATATTTTCCGAGTCCTTCTCTCTCCAGTAGGAGGGGAACTTCATATGTATCTTCAACGTCATACGCGCTGATAACGGCTTCCTCTGGAACGTTGGTAAATAGGCTTATTTTCTTTCTTGCGGCCTCTTCAAGGGGATCTTCACTTCTGGCAACAATTGCATCTGGTTGTATTCCCAGGGAGCGGAGCTCTTTGACGCTGTGTTGGGTTGGCTTTGTCTTCTGTTCTCCAACTACCTTGAGTTTTGGAACGTATGTTACATGAACGAATGCCACGTTGTCTCTTCCTTCTTCTAGCTGCATTTGTCTCGCTGCCTCGAGGAAAGGCATGCTTTCTATATCTCCCACGGTGCCTCCTATCTCCACTACAACGACTTCGTAATCCTTAGCTATCTCTCTTATTCTCCTCTTTATTTCATCTGTGATGTGAGGAATAACTTGGACAGTGGCTCCGAGATATTCTCCTCTTCTCTCCTTTTCTATTACAGTAGAATATACCTTTCCAGTTGTTATGTTATGGTCAAAAGTCAATTCTGTGTCTAAGAATCTTTCATAATTTCCTAAATCAAGATCCACTTCTCCACCATCGTCAAGAACGAAGACTTCTCCGTGCTGATAGGGGTTCATAGTTCCAGCATCATAGTTGATGTAAGGATCAATTTTGATGTTGGTTGTTTTGTAGCCTCTAGCTTTCATGAGAAGCCCTATTGAAGCGCTTGTGATTCCCTTTCCAAGCCCACTCACAACTCCTCCAGTAACAAATATGTACTTCGTCATGATTGTGAGGTTGAATAGGGGCATTAAAACCTTTCGTTTATAATCATTTTATACACATAAAACTTTTAATCTGCTCTTTTGAGATACTTTTTGGAAATTTATGGAAAATTTCATGAAGGAGGGGAGATTATGATTAACAACTTGGACATTAAAGAACAACTAAGGTCATTTTTTGATCCCAAGGCTGTAGCGATTATTGGAGCAACAAACAAGAAAGGAAAAGTTGGGAATGTTATTTTTGAGAATTTCAAGAGAAACAAGGAGAGAGGAATATTCAAGGGCAACATATACCCAGTTAACCCCAAACTTGACGAAATTGATGGATACAAGGTTTATCATAGTGTCGAAGAACTTCCAGACGACACTGATTTAGCTGTTGTAGCAATTCCGGCCCCTGCAGTCCCAGAAACCATGAGAAAAATTGCAGAAAAGGGAATAAAGGCCGTTGTAATAATTACAGGAGAATTTGGTGAGCTCGGGGAAGAAGGTAAAAGAATGGAGCAAGAGATACTGGAAATAGCAAGAGCTCATGGAATTAGGGTGATAGGGCCCAACTGTGTAGGTGTTTATGTTCCCGATACTGGCGTTGATACAGTTTTCTTACCAGAAGAAAAGATGGACAGACCGAAGAGTGGTCCAATAGCATTTGTTAGCCAAAGTGGTGCATTCGCTGCAGCAATGCTTGACTGGGCAGCGATGGCGGGCATTGGGATTGGAAAAATGGTTAGTTATGGAAACAAAATAGATGTAGATGATGCTGACCTCATGGAATACTTTGCCCAGGATGAACAGATTAAAGTGATGACATTTTACATTGAAGGAGTCAAAGATGGTAGGAGATTCATGGAAGTTGCCAAAAGAGTAACAAAGATAAAGCCAATAATTGCCTTAAAGAGTGGAAGAACAGAGTATGGAGCAAAAGCTGCTTCGTCTCACACTGGAAGCTTAGCGGGTCAAGATGTCATATACGACGCAGTTTTCAAGCAGACAGGTATAATAAGGGCTGAAGACTTTGAACACATGTTTGATTTGGCAAAAGCTTTTGCAAAATGTAAGTTGCCAAAGGGAGACAGAATTGGAATCATTACAGATGGTGGTGGAGCTGGAGTAATGGCTAGTGATGCCGTTGCAAAGTTTGGCTTAAAATTAGCTGAGTTGAGTGAAGAGACCCTAAGATTCCTAAGGGAAAAGTTCCCACCTCATGCAGTTGTTGGAAATCCAACTGATGTCGTTGGAGACACTGATGCAGAAAGATACAGGTTAGCTCTAGAGGCTTTCACAAAGGATCCAAACGTTGATGCAATTCTCGTCATAGTCCTCTTCCAGGTTCCATTACTGGATGAAGAGGAAGTCATTGAAATCATTGCAGACTATGCGAAGAAGAGTGATAAACCGATAGTTGCTGTATCAATGGGAGGTTACAAGACAGACAGATATGCTAAAATGTTGGAGGAAAAAGGAGTTCCTGTTTATCCAACCCCTGAGAGGGGTGTTAGAGCTCTCGCTGGGTTAGTTAGATATGCTGAATATTTGAGGAAGATGGGGGAATGAAAGATGAAGGGGGAGGCCCTTAAGATAATAGAGGAAGTGTTGGCACAAGGAAGGACGGCGATGGTTGAATATGAAGCTAAGCAAGTTTTAAAAGCTTACGGTCTACCCGTCCCAGAAGAAAAGCTGGCAAAAACTCTTGATGAGGCCCTTAAATATGCCGAGGAAATTGGATATCCAGTAGCTATGAAACTTATGTCTCCTCAAATTCTCCACAAAAGTGATGCAAAAGTTGTCATGTTAAATATCAAAAGTCCAGAAGAATTAAAGAAGAAATGGGAAGAAATACACGAAAACGCTAGGAAATATAGGCCAGATGCAGAGATTTTTGGTGTCCTAATTGCTCCCATGCTTAAGCCTGGGCGAGAAGTGATAATCGGTGTTACTGAGGATCCACAGTTTGGGCATGCAATAATGTTTGGACTTGGTGGAATATTCGTGGAAATCCTGAAAGACGTAACATTTAGAATAATTCCAATCACAGAAAAAGATGCAAGAAAAATGATTACAGAGATTAAGGCCTATCCAATACTGGCAGGAGCTAGAGGGGAAGAACCAGCAGATATAGAGGCTATAGTGGACATGTTGCTAAAAGTTTCAAAGCTTGTCGATGATCTTAAGGACTACATAAAGGAGATGGATCTAAATCCAGTGTTTGTATATAGAAAAGGCGAGGGAGCAGTAGTTGTTGATTGATGCAAGAATAATCCTTAAGGGATAGCCTCTTCTTTACCCTTTTTCTTGTACATACGAGATTATATCGTGAAGTATTAATAGGCTTATTGTAGCGTCGACAGCCGATGCAATGTTTCCAGCCATTAAAAATAAAAGTGAGAAAAACAATTCTATCCCAGCATAAATTAGAGCTAATTTTATTGCAAGCCTTATTCTTTTCATAACTCCAATTGCTAAAACAAAGCTAAATATTGCGAATGCATAGTAGATTGAATAACTATATAAAAGCAGAAGAAAGGAATTTAAGATTAGAAGATAAGTTGCAAGCTTTAAGGGTTTCATAAATCTCCCCTGGGAAGTTTGTCTTTCACTTGAGATAAAATCTTCTGAAATTCTCCTAATCCAGCTCTAACCACTGGGAACTTCGGAACGAATGGACAAGGAGGTTCTTCTTCTATGCTAATTTCAAACGTCCCAATTTCCTTTGCTATTTTAACTATCTCCTCTTTATCAAGCCCAATTAGTGGTCTTATTACTGGCAATTTTGTAGCTGTGCTTATGACTAGGAGATTGTCAAGAGTTTGGGAAGCCACCTGGCCTAGTGAATCTCCCGTAATTATTGCACTAGCTCCAACTTTTTTTGCATAGCTCTCTGCAACAATATACATAGTATACTTACAAAACACGCATGTCCACTTGCCTTTCTTTATTTCCTTAAGCTTTTCGAAAACAGGAGCTTGAACTTCGTAGGCGTTCACTGTATGTGGATCTTTAACCTTTTCGCCATGAATTTCTTGGAGCTTTTTGACAACTTTTCTAACTTTTCTCTCCTTCACCTCGTCCTGTCTAAAATGAAGAGGGTAAACTTCTACCCCCCTACTAGCCATAAGATGAATTGCAACGGGAGAGTCTATGCCTGAGCTTAGGAGGGCTACAACCTTCATGGGTTAGAGGTTGAGTTTTTGGTATATATTTTTTCTTCTCGCAAGCCCAGATATATCATGTATCCAAGAATTACTGTACCTCCTATTAGCTCTGGAATTGCTAGCCCAATACCCACTGCTACCAACCCTATCATTGTGAGAAAAGTTGCAAAAGCCAATAACCCTGCTTTCTTTCCATTAGTCGCTATATCTATGAAGGAGAGGATGTAAAAGAGAATTGCTGATGGAGTATGAGGGGTGTACTCTTCAGGAAAAATGCCAACCATTATTAGGAAGAGCATTGCCATCGTGAGGATTTTTCTCTTGTGCACCAAGGCAGTTAGAGCGCCCAAAATCCCGAGAATTACAATAAAGGTATTGAACATCCATCCCTTGGGATTTTGTATTGACCCCATGTCGCTGAGAGCATTTTTAGTGAATAAGAACCACGGATTATTTGAAATAACTATCGAAAGACCAACGGCAAAATATACTGCTGTGATTATGGGGAGCATCTTTTTGGCCTTCATGGTGGAAAATAATATAAACCAAGATTAAGTCTTTTTTCCTCGTATGGATACAATAGCCTTTGCATATATGGGCGGAAAAGAGTATGAGTGGCTATTTTTTGAAGTATATGATCGAGTGAGGCGGTTCTATAGAGATGTTAGATTACCAATAAACATTGTCTATGCTGGAAAAATTATCCTTCCTCCTGGGACATTAATTAGAGTTGAGACTGCAAGTGGGTTTGTTAATATGTATTCTTTTGAGGCAGTTGTTGAGGCTTTATATGGGAAGTTAGTCGAAATGAGAGACGATGTAAATGACGATAGCATAACAAAGATTTTTGGAATCACGACGTTTCCTATTGGCTCAAGAGATAGATATTTTGACATATACAAAAAGTACCTTGGAATCCAAGTTAATGTTGGGGATTATCATGTTTTGGCTCTTTCAATAAAGCCATTTTTTACAGAAAATAAATATTTGTTTATCGAAAGGGTTTTTAAGGGCGTTCTTCATGAGATCGGCCACTTATATGGGCTCTCACACTGTCATGAAGATTGTGTAATGAATCCCCCAAAAGATATCAAAGACTGGGATCTTAGGACTCCTACATATTGCAATACCTGCTTGAGAAAATTAAAGAATAAGGAAGAGCTCATGCCCAAACTTCAGCTATAACGTCGTGTTTGTGAATGCTCTCGTGACTTATTACCTTCACATGTATTTTCCCCTTGAATCTGTTCCTTGCCTTGTATACTATTTCTCTAGCAACGTCCTCTACAAACTTTGGATTCTCGTACATTCTCCTCACAACAGCATTTTCGTCAGGAGTTTTTAGAAGGGTGTAAGTTGGAGAGCTAAATGAGCTTTCTACAACTTCGATCATATCCTCTAGAGCTATATCCTCATTGAAATGCGTCTCTATTTCTAGCTCGGCGATTGCTCTTTGTATGTGAGTTTTTCCTTGGTTGTTTGCCATTGCGTGAGGACAGGCTGTATTTCCGATAACCTTTACCTTTAGTACCTTTTTTATGCTTCCATCTGAGTTCTTTATCACTCCTACTTCTACGTCATAGGGTTCATAACTAGTTTTTCCGCTTGCAGGAGTTTGTCTTTCTAAAATTAGCGTGCTTTTTATCCATACCTCTGCTCTCTTATGGGAGTGTTTCTTTTCTATTCTTCTTATGATACATAGGGCAAGATCTTCAAGTGAAGTGTGAACTTTCTTTACTTCTTCTTCAACAGCTTCACTCATTGTTTCGGTGATGCTTTCTACAAGTCTACTCATGTGAATTCCTTTTTTCTCTTCGGGGAGGTCTATTGCAACTTCAAATGTGGGAATAAAAGTGTATATTCTTCCCTTCCACTCAATCTTTGCTACACTTTTTAAGTTTGTTATCCCAACTCTTGGGAGATATACTTTAATTTCGGGAGGCTCTTCTTGTGTTTCTATTGTCAATTTTTCTCACCCTAGAAAAAGATAAGCCTCATAGTTAAAAATTATTTGCGAAAATTTAAGGAAAAAGAAAAGTGCTAAAAAAGATTTCAGCTCTTAATTGCGAGCTTAATGTCTTCAACCTTAACAGTCTTTCTACCTGCGTGCCTTGCGAACTCTACTGCCTTCTTTGCGACCTCAATAGCGTACTCTTCGAGGTACTCTGCTAGGACTTTGGCTGCTTGCTCGCTAACTCTTTCAGCACCTGCCTTTCTTATAAGCCTGTCAACTGGGGCAATTGGCAATTCTCCCATTTCCTACACCTCCGAACCTTTTGTTTGTAAGGGATTTGCATTTTGTTTTTTGAAAAAAGAGATATATAAACTTTTCGGATTCAGAGCGATTTCCAAATAGATTGCCATGATTAAATGCCATATATTCTTGGTCTTCCCTTTAGGAAATTTCATTTTTGTCTTATCCCTGCCGATTACCATTACTTACCCCATTATCTCTTCAAAGTTACAAAATTACAACCTTCTTATGTATATACTTCTGTTGATTATTTTGCAATTTTCTAACTTAAAAATCTCTATTTTGTCGAAATTGACAGTTTCTCTTTTGTAGGCTGCTATATAAGAAAGATAATGGCATAATTTTGATTTAAAGGCTCTCTTAAAGTAGTACTTTTCCTCATAAATAATTACTGGAGCTTTTCTATAATTGTTACTGATAAACGTTAGTATCCTTTCTTTTTCGATATCTTTTCTATCAAAGTACCCCTCTATTACGGTCGGATAGATATCAGTTGTAGAGGATGGAATGTCCGAATGTATTATTACGTTTTTTGGATGTTGTGGGCTTATAATAAGTTTACCAAATATTATGACTTTCTTTTCTCTGCTCCATTTATCTACAAGTATCTTCAGTAGCCATCGGGGATTTCCAATAAGAAGTAAAACTCCCTTGTCTTCCACTAGGTCTCGCAATCTAATTATGTTAGTTTTGAAGACAGTTAACTTAAAATAAATTACTTCCTAAATCTAGCTGGGGGCATAGCGTGAGCGATGGGAAAATAATTCACGATCCAGTCCATGGCAGTATGAAAATCCCTGAGGAATTAATTAAACTTGTAGACACTCCTGAGATTCAGAGGTTGCGATATATTCGCCAGTTGGGGCTCGCTAACTTAGTATACCCTGGAGCTAACCACTCTAGGTTTGAACACTCTTTAGGTGTTTGGTATTTAGCAAAAAAGCTAAGCAGTGAATTGGACATCCCAAGGGATGAAGCTTTGCTGGTTCAAATTTCTGCATTACTTCATGATATAGGACATGGGCCATTTAGTCATACTTTTGAGAGAGTTTACAAAGAAAGGTTAAAGATTGGGGACCACATGGAAATTAGTAGGAAAATTATTGAGGGGAAAATAGATATAGTTGAGAATGGTGGGGAGATACCTGATATAATTTCTGATCTAGGATATAGTCCAAAAGAGGTCGGGGAATTAATATGTGGAGTACATAAAAAGAAGTATCTAAGCATGATAATAAATGGAGACATTGATGTAGACCAGCTTGATTATTTGGCTAGAGATGCTCACTATACTGGAGTTGCTCATGGGATAATCGACTTGGAGAGACTCTTAAATGTGATGAAAATACACGATAATGAACTTGTTGTTGATGAAAAAGGACTTGAAGCCGTTGAAGGTATGCTGGTTGCTAGATCTCTAATGTATTCTAGGGTATATTTCCATAGGACTGTTAAGATAGCCGAGGCAATGTTGATAAAGGGTGTGGAATTTGCTCTAGATAGTGGAGAACTGTTTGATTTTTGGAAAATGACTGATGATAGGCTAATAGTCGAACTTGAAGATATTGGTGGCTTTCCGAGTGAAATTATACAAAAAATTAGGAGAAGGGAGTTGTATAAACCAGCAGTTATTGTAGGGCCTCAGGATCTAACGGGGGACGAGAGAAGAATAATAGCTTCTCTCTACAAGAATACCAAAAAAATAAGAGAGCTGGAAAATGAACTTGCTGATAGAGTGGGTGCAAGCGAAGGAGAAGTGATAATTGAACTCTCTGTTCCTGAATTAATCATAAGCGAGCCTCGTCTTAAGCAAATCGAAATATCAATTCTTCTTGGTGATGGAAAAAAAGAACCTTTAACAAAGGTTACTCCTTTAGCTTCTGCAATTAAGAGAAGACAAACTCCTAGATGGATCCTTATAATAGCAACACCCCCTAATTATGTAGAGAAAGTAAAAAGTGTTTGGAGAAAAGTTATCTTTTAGAAGTATTGAAAAAATGGAAAAAGATTATAAGCTTGCAAACTAAATTTTCTTTAGCACTCTAATTACTAAACTGGGGTGGTTAAAGTGGGGCTATTTGACAAGCTTAAAAAGGCGGAAGTTCAGAAAAAGGTTCCCTCATCTCTTAAGAGTAGAATAAAGGAAGAGCCCTCTGAAGTTGAACTTGTACCAGTGGAAGAAGAGGTTTTGGCAAAAGAGTTAGTAAAGCCAAAGGTAGTATACATAAAGAAAATTGTGATTTCTACTCATGCTGATCTCAAGAGGGTTAGTGACGAGCTAAAAAGTGGTAATATAGTAATTGTAGAGCTTACACCGCTAGAACAGAAGCCTGAATTACTGAAGAAAATAGCTGAACAATTAATGACAACAGCCTCAATCATAGGAGGGGATTATGCCAAGATATGCGGAAGTCCTTTAAAGGTAATCTTAACTCCTCCAGAAATTAAGATTGCGAAAGAGTAAATACCTTCTTTTTCTTTGCTCAGTATTTTATGTTGTTTCTTTTTACCTCGATACTGTTAGGATAACTGGGGCATCACCTCCTGAAGCCATTCAGTAACATCACCAGGCGGATCACCAAAACTAGAATGAATTCTGACAAAATTATAC
>NZ_JASKLM010000054.1:0-11094 GCF_030153625.1 Pyrococcus sp.
GTATAATTTTGTCAGAATTCATTCTAGTTTTGGTGATCCGCCTGGTGATGTTACTGAATGGCTTCAGGAGGTGATGCCCCAGTTATCCTGACAATATCGTAAATCGTTACGTTAACCTTATACATGTCCTCATCTACATTGGCGACTATTAGGAAATCTTTTCCTATGGCAGCTGAGGAATAATACCGTAATGGTATTGACCAAACTACCCTTCCCTCGGAATCAACAACTGTCACCTTATAATACTTTGAATAGAATACCTTATACCCATCAACATATCCTAGCAATGTTCCAAGGGTGGAGTATGCAGTTGTTGATGATAAAAATAGAACTAGGATTCCAACGATGATATATTTCCTCATAGTTAATTCACCTAAGTTACTTATGTTAGGCGTTACTCCATATTCTAAACTAATATATAAATTTTTCTTCTTTCAATATTATAAGGGTAATCAAAACTTTTAAATACCCAAGATCCTTACAAGAAGCGATGCCAATGAGGAGGGAGTACCTTCTCCTCTGTATCTTTGATGTCCTCTGACTTGCCTACTTGTTATTCTAGCTCTTCTATTGCACAATTGAAAGGAGGTTTTAGCCATGCCTGAGCTAAACTTCAAGGCTATTGAGGAGAAGTGGCAGAAAAGGTGGCTTGAGGCTAAGATTTTCGAACCAAACATAAAGGATAAGCCAAAGGAGAAGAAGTTCTACATTACAGTGGCATTCCCCTACCTGTCAGGACACCTACACGTGGGCCACGCAAGGACTTATACGATTCCAGATGTGATAGCTAGGTTCAAGAGGATGCAGGGATACAACGTCCTATTCCCAATGGCATGGCACATTACAGGTTCTCCAATAGTTGGAATCGCTGAAAGGATAAAGAACAGGGATCCCCAAACAATTTGGATATACAGGGATGTATACAAGGTTCCAGAAGATATACTATGGACATTTGAGGATCCAGTGAACATTGTAAAGTACTTCATGAAAGCAGCAAAAGAGACTTTCATAAGGGCAGGCTTCAGTGTGGATTGGAGTAGGGAATTCTACACAACCTCCCTCTTCCCACCGTTCAGCAAGTTCATCGAGTGGCAGTTCTGGAAGCTGAAGGAGAAGGGATACATTGTAAAAGGAACTCATAGAGTGAGATGGGATCCAGTAGTGGGGACACCGCTGGGTGATCACGACCTAATGGATGGAGAAGACGTTCCAATTCTTGAGTACATTCTGATAAAATTCGAGCTAAAAGAAGGAGAAGAAACAGTTTATCTTCCCGCGGCAACTCTGAGGCCTGAGACTGTCTATGGAGTAACGAACATGTGGCTAAACCCTGAGGCCACTTACGTCAAGGCGAAGGTGAAGAAGGGAGATAAAGTTGAAACTTGGATAATCAGCAAAGAGGCAGCCTACAAGCTTTCGTTCCAAGATAGAGAAATTGAAGTTGTTGAGGAATTTAAAGGAGAAAAGCTAATTGGAAAGTTCGTTAGAAATCCAGTAACAGGGGATGAAGTCATAATTCTGCCAGCAGAGTTTGTCGATCCTGATAATGCCACTGGTGTAGTGATGAGCGTTCCTGCTCATGCTCCATTTGATCATGTAGCATTGGAAGATCTAAAGAAGCAAACCGACATTCTGCTAAAATATGATATAGACCCCAGGATAGTTGAGAACATAACCTACATTTCCCTAATAAAATTGGAGGGTTATGGGGAATTCCCAGCGGTTGAAGAGGTTCAAAAGCTGGGAGTGAAGAGTCAGAAGGATAAGGATAAGCTGGAGCAAGCTACTAAGACAATTTACAGGGCTGAGTATCACAAGGGAATATTCAAGATACCTCCATATGAAGGAAAGCCAGTTTCTGAGGTAAAGGAGTTGATAGCTAAGGATCTAATGGAGAAGGGAATTGGGGAGATAATGTACGAGTTCGCCGAGAAGAACGTCATTTCAAGGTTTGGAAACAGGGCAGTGATAAAGATAATTCATGACCAGTGGTTCATTGACTATGGAAATCCTGAATGGAAAGAAAAGGCGAGGGAAGCTCTGAAGAGAATGAAAATTCTTCCAGAAAGCAGAAGGGCTCAGTTTGAGGCCATAATAGAGTGGTTGGACAAGAAGGCATGTGCAAGAAAAGTTGGTCTTGGAACTCCTCTACCCTGGGATCCTGATTGGGTAATTGAGAGTCTAAGCGATTCAACTATCTATATGGCATATTACACCATCAGCAGGCACATAAACAAGCTCAGAGAGGAAGGAAAGCTAGATCCAGAAAAGCTAACGCCAGAATTCTTCGACTACATATTCCTTGAGGAGTTTGACGAAAAGAAAGAGAAGGAACTAGAGGAGAAGACAGGAATCTCAGCAGAGATTATTCATGAGATGAAGGAGGAGTTCGAATACTGGTATCCACTTGACTGGCGTTGCTCAGCTAAGGATCTAATTCCCAACCACCTAACGTTCTTCATATTCAACCATGTGGCAATATTCCCCGAGAAGCACTGGCCAAAGGGAATAGCAGTGAATGGCTTTGGAACCCTAGAGGGGCAAAAGATGAGCAAGAGCAAGGGTAATGTGCTCAACTTCATAGATGCAATTGAGGAAAATGGAGCAGATGTAGTTAGGCTTTACATAATGAGTTTAGCCGAGCATGACAGCGACTTCGACTGGAGGAGGAAGGAGGTAGGAAGGCTAAGAAAACAGATTGAAAGATTTTACGAGCTAATAAGTCAGTTTGCTGAGTATGAAGCTAGGGAGAACGTTGAGCTTAAGGATATAGACAAGTGGATGCTCCACAGATTGAACAAGGCCATAAAAGGAACAACCGATGCTCTTGAAGAGTTCAGGACGAGGACAGCTGTTCAGTGGGCCTTCTACACCATAATGAATGACTTGAGATGGTATCTAAGAAGGACAGAAGGAAGGGACGATGAAGCTAAGAGGTACGTGCTCAGAACTCTTGCGGATATATGGGTTAGGTTGATGGCCCCATTTACTCCACACATCTGTGAAGAGCTCTGGGAGAAGCTTGGTGGGGAAGGGTTCGTCAGCCTAGCAAAGTGGCCAGATCCAGTTGAAGAGTGGTGGAACGAGACTATAGAGGCCGAAGAGGAGTACGTAAAGAGCGTTATGGAGGATATAAAGGAGATAATTGAAGTGGCCAAGATAGAAAATGCTAGGAGGGCATACATATACACCGCTGAAGATTGGAAGTGGAAGGTAGTGGAAGTTGTGGCAGAGAAGAGGGACTTCAAGGCGGCAATGTCAGAATTAATGAAGGATCAAGAGCTGAGAAAGCGTGGAAAGGAAATTGCAAAGATCGTGGAAAGGCTAATAAAGGATAGAGCCTTTGAAGTTAAGAGAATTGATGAAGAGAAAGTTCTGAGGGAAGCAAAGGACTTTATAGAGAAAGAGCTTGGAATTGAGATCATAATAAACCCAAGTGAAGATAAGGGTGGAAAGAAGAAGCAGGCAATGCCCTTGAAGCCTGCGATCTTTATTGAGTGATCTTCTTCTCTTTTTATTATACTGTTGTATAACTATATTCTATCCTACTTCAACTTGTTCATCAAAGTCTAATTTCCAAAAATTTAGGGGTTTTTAACCTTTGGTTTTCAATTTTCGGGTTTAAAAAGGCTTTTTTATCTCCCTCACCAACTTTAGACTGGGAAACAAAAATGTTCACTAACGAAAATTTGAGGAGTATTGGTCAATTATGCTCATTGGGAGGTGGTTTGTGTGAGGTATGTTAAGTTACCCAAGGAAAACACTTACGAGTTTTTGGAAAGACTTAAAGACTGGGGGAAGCTTTACGCTCCAGTAAAAATTTCGGACAAGTTCTATGACTTCAGGGAGATTGATGATGTTAGAAAGATAGAATTCCACTACAACAGGACAATAATGCCACCTAAGAAGTTCTTCTTCAAGCCGAGGGAAAAGCTCTTTGAGTTCGACATTTCAAAACCAGAATACAGGGAGGTAATAGAGGAAGTTGAACCATTTATTATATTTGGAGTCCACGCGTGTGACATATATGGCCTAAAGATCCTAGACACGGTATACCTTGATGAGTTCCCCGACAAGTACTACAAGGTGAGGAGAGAGAAGGGGATAATCATTGGAATAAGCTGTATGCCAGATGAATATTGCTTCTGTAACTTGAGGGAGACGGACTTCGCTGATGATGGCTTTGACTTGTTCTTCCACGAGCTACCTGATGGATGGTTAGTGAGGGTTGGCACTCCAACTGGGCACAGGCTTGTTGACAGGAACATAAAGCTCTTTGAAGAGGTAACGGACAAGGATATCTGTGCATTTAGAGATTTTGAAAAGAGGAGACAGCAAGCATTCAAATACCACGAAGACTGGGGCAACTTGAGGTATCTTCTCGAGTTGGAAATGGAACATCCAATGTGGGATGAGGAGGCAGATAAGTGCTTGGCTTGTGGAATATGTAACACCACATGCCCAACGTGTAGGTGTTATGAGGTTCAGGATATAGTGAACTTGGATGGAGTTACTGGGTACAGGGAGAGAAGATGGGATTCTTGTCAGTTTAGAAGTCACGGTTTAGTTGCTGGAGGCCACAACTTTAGGCCAACAAAGAAAGATCGCTTTAGGAACAGGTACCTCTGTAAGAACGCATACAACGAAAAGCTTGGATTAAGTTACTGTGTTGGTTGTGGAAGGTGTACTGCCTTCTGTCCAGCAGATATAAGCTTTGTGGGCAACCTTAGAAGGATTCTCGGACTTGAGGAGAACAAATGTCCTCCAACAGTTAGTGAGGAAATTCCGAAGAGAGGATTTGCCTATTCATCCAACATTAGAGGTGATGAGGTATGATGTTGCCTAAGGAGATTATGATGCCAAATGATAATCCATACGCCCTTCACAAGGTCAAAGTCCTAAAGGTTTATCCCTTAACGGAAAAGGAAAAGCTTTTCCTCTTCAGGTTTGAGGATCCTGAGTTGGCAGAGAAGTGGACATTCAAACCTGGACAGTTTGTCCAGCTGACGATACCTGGAGTTGGAGAGGTTCCCATAAGCATATGCTCTTCCCCAATGAGGAGAGGATTCTTTGAGCTCTGTATAAGAAAGGCGGGAAGAGTTACAACCGTCGTCCACAGGCTAAAGCCCGGTGATACTGTTCTCGTGAGAGGGCCCTACGGTAATGGTTTCCCAGTGGATGAGTGGGAAGGAATGGATCTACTATTAATAGCAGCTGGTCTTGGAACAGCACCTCTTAGGAGCGTCTTCCTCTATGCAATGGACAACAGGTGGAAGTATGGAAACATTACATTCATAAACACCGCACGTTATGGAAAAGACCTCCTCTTCTACAAGGAACTAGAGGCCATGAAAGATTTAGCTGAGGCTGAAAACGTGAAGATCATCCAGAGCGTAACGAGGGATCCAAACTGGCCGGGCCTAAAGGGTAGACCACAGCAGTTCATCGTTAAGGCAAATACAAATCCTAAGAACACTGCAGTTGCAATCTGTGGGCCTCCCAGGATGTACAAGTCGGTGTTCGAGGCCCTCATAAACTACGGCTACAGGCCGGAGAACATCTACGTCACTCTAGAGAGAAGGATGAAGTGTGGAATAGGGAAGTGTGGTCACTGTAACGTCGGAACTAGCACGAGCTGGAAGTACATCTGTAAAGACGGTCCAGTTTTCACTTACTTCGACATAGTCTCAACCCCAGGATTGTTAGACTGAGGTGAGGAAAATGGAAAAGATTAGGATTGGATTTTACGCGTTAACCTCATGCTACGGTTGCCAACTACAATTAGCCATGATGGATGAGCTATTACAGCTCATCCCAAACGCCGAGATAGTTTGCTGGTTCATGATCGATAGAGATAGCGTTGAGGACGAAAAGGTAGACATAGCTTTCATCGAGGGAAGCGTTTCAACTGAGGAAGAAGTTGAACTCGTGAAAAAGATAAGGGAGAATGCAAAGATCGTCGTTGCAGTTGGAGCTTGTGCCGTTCAAGGAGGAGTTCAGAGTTGGAGCGAAAAGCCATTAGAAGAGCTCTGGAAGACCGTTTATGGAGATGCGAAGGTCAAATTCCAGCCAAAGAAGGCTGAGCCGGTATCAAAATACATTAAGGTTGATTACAACATCTACGGTTGTCCACCAGAGAAGAAGGACTTCCTCTACGCCCTGGGAACATTCTTAATTGGTTCATGGCCGGAAGATATAGACTACCCTGTCTGCCTTGAGTGTAGGCTCAATGGATACCCATGTGTCCTTCTTGAGAAGGGAGAACCTTGTCTAGGTCCGGTAACGAGGGCAGGATGTAACGCGAGATGTCCAGGATTTAGAGTTGCATGTATAGGGTGCAGGGGAGCAATAGGGTACGATGTTGCTTGGTTTGATTCTTTAGCCAAGGTGTTTAAGGAGAAGGGAATGACAAAAGAGGAGATAATTGAGAGGATGAAGATGTTCAATGGACACGATGAAAGGGTTGAGAAGATGGTTGAAAAAATATTCTCAGGTGGTGAACAATGAAGAACCTCTACCTTCCAATCACCGTTGATCATATAGCAAGAGTTGAGGGAAAAGGTGGCGTTGAGATAGTAATAGGAGATGACGGAGTTAAGGAAGTCAAGTTGAACATAATTGAGGGGCCCAGATTCTTTGAGGCCATAACGGTTGGAAAGAAGCTTGAGGAAGCTCTGGCCATATACCCAAGAATATGCTCATTCTGTTCTGCCGCTCATAAGTTGACGGCGCTAGAGGCCGCAGAAAAGGCCATCGGCTTCACTCCCAGGGAGGAGATTCAAGCGTTGAGAGAGGTCTTGTACATAGGAGATATGATAGAGAGCCACGCCCTCCACCTATACCTCCTCGTTTTGCCAGATTACCTGGGGTACTCTAGTCCGCTAAAAATGGTGGATGAGTATAAGAATGAGATAAAGACTGCACTCACGTTGAAGAACGTTGGAACCTGGATAATGGATGTTCTAGGCTCGAGAGCAATTCACCAAGAGAACGCAATATTAGGAGGATTTGGAAAGCTCCCAGGAAAGGAAACTTTTGAAAAAATGAAAGAAGAGCTGAAGAAGATTCTACCCTTAACTGAGCAGACGTTTGAACTATTTGCAAAGCTGGAGCAATATAAAGAGGTTGAAGGAGAGATAACGCACTTGGCTGTAAAGCCCAGGAACGATGTTTATGGAATTTATGGAGACTACATAAAGGCGAGCGATGGAAATGAATTTCCCAGCGAAGAATACAAGGAGCACATTAAGGAGTTCGTCGTCGAGCACAGCTTTGCAAAGCACAGCCACTACAGAGGAAAACCCTTCATGGTGGGGGCAATTTCGAGAGTTGTTAACAACCACAAGCTCCTCTATGGAAAGGCAAAGGAGCTTTATGAATCTTATAGGGACTTGCTTAGAGCTACAAACCCATTTGCAAACAACTTGGCCCAGGCATTAGAGCTGGTTTACTTCACAGAAAGGGCCATAGACTTAATCGACGATGCCCTGGCGAAGTGGCCAATTAAGGCTAGAGATGAGGTTGAGATAAGGGATGGATTTGGAGTGTCAACAACGGAAGCTCCCAGAGGAATACTCGTCTATGCCCTAAAGGTAGAGAACGGAAGAGTGAGCTATGCGGACATAATAACCCCAACAGCATTCAACTTGGCAATGATGGAAGAGCATGTAAGGATGATGGCAGAGAAGCACTACAATGATAACCCAGAAAGGCTTAAGCTACTTGCGGAGATGGTGGTTAGGGCATACGATCCATGTATCTCCTGTTCAGTTCACGTAGTTAAACTCCTCTGATCTTTTCTTTAACTTCTTTAAACCTTAGAGAATCATTTCTAAGTACGTAGATTATCGGTAGTTTTCCTGATAAAAACTTTAATATAAGGCTCTTAATTCCGAGAACTTATTCTATAACAGCCTTCCAGGGAAAGAAGATTCCAAATTATTTTATCTTTATGAGCACGAGAGGAGATCTCATAAGGATACTAAGCGAAATTGAAGAGAAAATTAATGAGCTGAAAATGGACGGTTATCAGCCAGACGTTATACTTTTTGGAAAAGAAGCTTACAACTTCTTCTCAAGCATCGTTAAAGTAGAGACTGGAGAAGAGGGACCCCTCACCGAAGTCTCAAATTTAAGAGTGGAAATCCTCCCAGAACTTAACAAAGAAGCGGTAATAATAGACTCCAAGCTTTTAGGATTGAGCCCAGGAGCCGCAAAAAGAATCAGGATTATTAAAGAGTGAAGAATATGTTATGAAGTTGCAAGGATAACAGCTTTATTCAATTGTAAACTTTGGAATAATAAAAAACCCAGTATAATTTGATGATATTTTATAAATATCTCAGTAGCAAAAACACAAATACACCTTTAATTTTTTATTAACTTGGTCAACTCAGGAAAATAACATCTCTACTATATGTTGGGAATGCTTTATAAACTTCCTAATGGGATGATCGTAAGGATTCCAAAAGTAAGAAGTGACAACTGCATTCTCCTGAGATCAGAAAATAATAGAGACTTACAAAAGTCAAGAATAAAGAAAGTGAGATAAGAGGATAAAGAGGCCAAGTTATCTGAGTTTAGCAAAATAAAAATAGAATAAGAAGTAGAAAACAGAGAGCAATTTCGAAACTCAGTTCTGAACATGAGTAGTCTCCAACAAGTAGCAAAAAAGATAGCATTAGCAATAAAAAAATATAATTTTAGGAAACAGACAATATAAATAGGGTGGGAGTAATGGTAGATAAGCATGTTAAAGTTCTTCTTGCTAAGATTGTTGATAGATGTGACAACACCTTGTGCAATTTACCAAGTACTCATCCAAAGCATCGGAGGTATTTTGACCTCTTTATACACCTGGCAGATATAGTCTCCTCATTAGCTGGTGAGGAGAAAATCCTATGGTGGAAAGAGTACACCAACAATAGAGTGAATTATGATAAGGTATATTACAATGTGAAAAAATTAGAGAAATACTGGCTCAACTTCCAGAAGATGTTAGAAAACAAATTATAGATAATTTAAAATCATTTCCTGGGGCTGATCTTATCTTAGAAGAATATGAAAGGGAAGAGGACTTAATGAGAAAAATAGTGAGAGAATTATCTGAAAAAGAGGTAGGAGGCGTGAAGGAAGAAGAGATCTTTTGGGAGTTTAAAGTTAAGAGAGAACCAAATTTATTATATTTGTATCTATTTCCAAGAAAAGAATGGGGACTTAAGCTTGAGGGATACGTTAAATCTATTCTCATAAAGGTAAGTATACATGAAGTTAGAATATGCAGGGAAGAAATCAAAGAAAAGCTACAAACGGTAAACTCATTTAAAGATTGTTTTATATATTCAGATAAAATAGAATTAGAGTTTGAGGACAATCCAAATATACATGAAGACATTAAAAGTGCAATAATAAAACTGAATGAGTTAATAAAGGAGGAGAGAGAAAAACTAGAAAAGATTGAAAAAGCTTTGGAAAGAATTGCAAGGCCCAAAACGGAGAGTGATTGAAAATGCTACCAAACTTCAATAAACCTCCACTACTACTTTTGGATTTTGAGGAAATTAAAGCAATGTTGGCTCCTCAATTAATATTGCCAGAAACCAGAACAGAAAAGAAACTTCTAAAAGAGGAAGTGTATTTTATTTGCTCTATGAAGGGAGTTTGGCCCTGTAAGTAAGACCAAATTGGGCAAGCTATTTAGCTTTTAGGTGGTTTGAACATAGTCAAGTGAATAATTAATCCAACACATATGTGTTAGGAATTGGAGTAACCAGGGCTAGGAAAACACTCCTTGGTGACTCTTCGCTTAATTTGTTCAGAATTCCTAAAAAGAGTCTTGAAAAAAGAGAATTAGGGAAGAAGTTTCTAATTCAATGTCCTTCTTGTGGAAGATGGGTTTGCAGAGATTGCTGGGATACAGAAGTTGGGAAATGCAAGCTTTGCTCACGTAAGAGCTGGTATTAACCCAACGAATAAAGTACTTTCTTAGAACCTGGTAGGTATACAAGTGAATAGATCGTGGAAATTTCTTCAAACATAAAGCATCTTAAAACTAAAATTTAAATTAGGCTATGTACAATAAGAACTATGGTGATTAGGATATGCCGTTCAAGAAGATCGTTGAGGATAGAATGAGGAGGGGGCCTATTCTCAAGAGGCTTAGGGAGCAGTTCTTTAAAGCTTCTACCAAAATTTTAGATGCTGTAGATTTTGAAGGAGCGTTGAAAGGTGATCTAAAAAATGCTAAAAAGTTAGTGGTTATAGCCTCACCATTTTTGAGTAAACAAAAAGTCTCAAGGTTCTTGAGTTTTAAAGAAGTAGGGGAAGGGATAGAGAAAGGAGTTAAGTTTATCGTAATAACAAGGCCGGCTGACAAAAAAGAGGTCGGAGATCCAAAGGAGCATGAGGAATGTGTTCAAATGCTTAAGGAAAAGGGTATAAGAGTTGTTGAACAACCAAGACTTCATTTCAAGTGTGTAATAGTTGATGAATCAATAATATATCATCTAGGATCAATTAATCCATTAAGTATAATGCCAGTAAGCTATGTGCCCCCGGATTATATGGTAAGGTTTGAGAGCGAGGCTCTGGTAGATGAAATAATTGAAAACGTAATTGGGAGAGAAGAATATGAGCATTGGACAAAAGAGTAAATTTATTCTGGCTCAGAAAACTCGGAGATATACTTACCTTTATTTTCCCTAATCCTAATCATAGTAATTTGGAGACATCCCACCGTATAGGGGCTGAGTAAGGCGAAGAAGTCGAGAAATTCTCAGAATTAAGCAATCTCAATAATTTTGGGAATGTTCCATATATTATCTATTATTACTACTGAAGAAACACTAGAAATGGTGCGGGGGCGGGGATTTGAACCCCGGAACCCCTACGGGACGGGACCCTCAATCCCGCGCCTTTGACCAGGCTCGGCAACCCCCGCTCCGTCCCGAAATATCATCCTTATGATGCAACTTATAAAGTTTTCTCTCACCACACGGATACTGTTAGGATAAGCGGTAGGGCGTTAGGTTTAAGTTTCTGATAATTTTTCAGAAAAAGAAGGGAGAGAAATGAAGGCTGAGAGCATTCTATACT